>JAFXTY010000057.1 GCA_017535435.1 Spirochaetia bacterium
CAACATTACTATAACGTTACTCTGTTGTCAATAGTAACGCAAAAGAAATTTTGCAATTTATGCAAACTTTTTTATAACTGCTTGCACTACAAGGAGATAGCTATAAGAATATTTTTTGGAATCGGTTCAGAAACAGGGTAGAAATGGGTTAAAATACCAACATTGGTGACTCGTTACTAGTAATGAATCATGAGTCCGTATGGCTGTTTTTCTTATATTTTTCACCTTTTTTTGAGAAAACCAAATCAAAATTAAGTTTTTTTCGGTATATAAGGCAGGAGGGTCATATGAACGACATAACTAACATAGAAGGCAAGATACTGGTAATCAGGGGCCTGCAGGTGATGCTGGACCGGGATTTGGCAGAGTTGTATGGTGTAGAAACTAAAGTTCTTAATCAAGCAGTAAAGCGGAATATAAAGCGATTTCCTGATAGGTTTATGTTTAAATTGAACAAAGTTGAAGCTGAATCATGTTCAAAGTCACAATTTGTGACTTTGAACGAAAAAGGTAATTTTCGTGGGCAAAATATTAAAAAACTCCCTTATGCCTTTACAGAACATGGTGTAGCCATGCTAGCATCAATTTTACGAAGTTCAAATGCTATTAAAATTGGTATTCAAATTATTGACGCATTTGTTGCAATGCGCAGATATATTCTTGCAAATTCACAAGTTTTTCAACGCTTGGATAGAATTGAAACAAAGCAGCTGGAAGCAGAGCAAAAGATTGAAACAATATTCACTATCATGGACAGATACAAGATAGAGGACAAGCAGGGTGTCTTCGTCCAAGGTCAGATTTTCGATGCATACACCAAATTCCAGGAACTGATTAAGAGCGCAAAGAAAGAGATCATCCTGATTGATAACTACATAGACCTGACAGTCCTAGACCAGTTGACTGCAAAGAACGCAGGAGTTGATGTGATCATCTATACACGGCCTAAAAACCCTGTCAAAAAGCTTGATATAGACAAATTCAATGCCCAGTATCCCACTCTGGCCATAAAGCATACTTCAGCAATGCACGACCGTTTCCTCATCATTGACAACGCAGCAATCTACCACATCGGGGCATCCCTAAAAGACCTGGGCAGGAAATGCTTCGGCTTCACAAAGCTGGAGGATGCCCGGTGGATCAACATTGTATTAAATGCACTTTAGAACAGGAGGTAGCTATGAACGACATGACAACCATAGAGGGCAAGATACTGATTATCAGAGGCCAGCAGGTGATGCTGGACAGGGACCTGGCGGGATTGTACGGGGTGGAAACAAAAAATATAAATAAAGCAATGAGCAGGAATAAAGAAAGGTTTCCAATTAATTTCTGTTTTCAGCTAACTACTGACGAGTTTGCCAGTTTGAGGTTCCAAAATGGAACCTCAAATAAAAAAGGTGACAGACGTTATCTTCCATTTGTCTTCACAGAACAAGGCGTTGCCATGCTATCTACTGTTCTCTCATCTGATATAGCGATTGAAATCAGCTTGAAAATTATGGATGCATTTGTATCCATGCGTAAGTTTATATTATCAAATGCACAGGTTTCAATTGACCGACGAAGAAATCAAGAAAGCTTCAAGGTCAAAATTTTTGACCTTGAAAGGACGTGGTCATAATTTGAAGTATAAACCTTATGCCTTTACAGAGCAGGAGGTAGCTATGAACGACAAAAAACTTGACATAATAATTGTACCATTGTACAATACTAATATGGATATTATCATTGATTCTTCATGCATTGTCGCAGTGCTGCTGGGAGAAAACGAGGTTGAAACAGTTAAAAAAGCGACCGAAGGGAAAAGGCTGGTTTCTGCGGCATGCCTGCCATACGAGGTGGGAAATTCCCTCTCTGCTGCTGTGAAGCGGCATAGAATCTGCCCTGAAGATGCTGTGCTGGCTTACAAGGAATTTCTGAGGATACCCATACGCTTGATTGAGCCGGATATCTCAAAGGCGGTGAGAATTGCAGCGGAAGAAAAGCACTATGCATATGATGCCTACTATATTGCATGTGCAATCGACACAGGGAATCCGTTGTATTCCCTTGATCAAGATATGATCGAAATCGCAGAGAAGCGAGGTGTAAAATGCTTGTGATGACCTATTCCGATGCCAGGGCACATTTATCAGAACTCCTCAACCAGGTGAAGAGAGACGGAGCTGCCATAATCAAGCGTGCAGATGGCAGCACCTTCCGGGTCACCGTAGAAGAATCGACCACCGCCTCCCCTTTCGATGGGATAAAAAGCTTTGCCAACCTTCCTAAAGACGAGATCCTGAAACTTGTCAGAGACTCCAAGCGGCGGGGAAGGCGATGAAGGCATGAAGATGGCTAATGAGTATAAATAGTAAAAACGCCCGCAATAAAATCTAAAGAATATTTGCTGGCGTTTTCCCCTGTCAGTTTCAGAGTTCCCTGTCTTATTACATATGAGCCCCAATCCTCACCAGGGTCTCTGGTCAGTTCGCCGGTCAAGGAAACTCCAGATGGAAGCGGGTCAGGGCTATAGGTGTATGTAAAAGCAGGGTCTGCCTCACCACTATATTTCCAAGCAGCATTAGCCTTTACCGTAATAGTTGAAACCGTTCCCTTTCCTCCTCCGCCGCCAGATGAGCGCAGATTCAGCTCATTCTCAAGGAAATCGCAGGAAATGAACAGAAAAAGAGAAATGAACAACAGTAATAAAGGTAAGGCCTTCTTGAGCATAACAATCTATTTTATGGTTCTGCCACTGTTGTAAGACGCCGGTCTCTGACACGGTTCAAGTAATTTCCACCCACATAAAGCTTTGTAATGACAGTATTATTCGGGTGAGTATCAAATGCCTGTCTTGTTGCCTTATAATCGCCCATATCATTCAAATATAATTCATTGCTTGGGGCAACCTCATGATTATTATCATCACATGTTGCAAAGAGCGCTGTAACAGCAGGCACATTCACATGGGTAGAGAAGTCCCAGGATTTGATAACCGGCGTAAGCAGCGAAGGTGTCATAGTGTAGCAATGGCTGAACATGTAGAGAATATCTGTCAGATTTTTCAATTCTGTATGGGTCGGGAATGTTATGACTGCAGACTGGCAGCGGTCAAACATTCTGTTCATTGTTGTGACTTTGGAGAAGTCCCAGCCGCTCAAGTCCAATGCCTGCACGTAGCTCGGAGCACCTGCTCCGTAGCATGCAAACATAGATGACATATCGGTTACTTTTGAAGTGTTGAAGCCTGATACATTCAGTACAGTAAGATTGCTGTTGGAGCACAGGTAGAACATATGACTCATATTTGTAACCTTTGAGGTATCAAGACCGCTGACATCCAGACTTCTGATATTCATCTTCTTTGTAGCCGGTTGTTTTCCTTCAAGATCAGTACTTGAGAACATGTAGGACATATCTGTCACATTGGCAGTATTAAAGTAAACAAACTTTCCATTTACTTTATCTGTACTATCCAATACAACCGATGTCAATCCTGTACAGCCGTAGAACATATGGTTCATGTTGGTTACAGCTGATGTATCAATACCTGTCAGGTCGATAGAAGTATACTTGGTCTGCTCCCTGAAGAAATCAGCCATGGAACCTGCCTTGAACTTGAATGTGTTGCCTACCTGGTCAGAATGCCAGTAGATATGACCATTATCATCATACCAAATTTTAACATTCTTTATTCCAACATACTCCACACCCTGAGGCCCAACAGCAGACCGGCTGAAGGATGTTACAGGATAAGCATCATACAGAGCATCAACTATATATTTGAAATAAGTGATATTAATATCCGGGTCTAAATCTGATGTGAAGGTTGCTTCAAAATTCACCACACCATCAGGCATTGTAAATGAATACAAGTCTCCGCTGATAATAGGAGTGATTGTCTTTGCAGGGGTTCCCCATGTTATAGAGACATCTTCCAACACGGAGCCGCTCAATTCTTTAACATAGACAGTGACCAGGTCGCCGGCAGCGGCAATTGTGGCATTAGGCTGGACAACTCCTTTCTCGTCATCAAAATCCAAATTTATACCATAGATTTTTGGAGTGATGCAGCCCAGCTGCCAGATTCCGTTATCCATGTGGCCGCTTATAACTGCCATGGCATCTGCAGGCATAACTACTACTATATTGCCCTCTATATTGCCAGACGAATGGGTCAACTTGAAGTTATAGGTTCCTGGAGCCAAGCCAGAGAGTGTATCTTCAAATGGATATTTATCAGATGCGCTTGTGGCAGTCACAACAAAAGGACCGCCGGTAGCTGTACCTGTGTAGGAAATGCTCAGAGTATCGTCCACAGCAGCAGGAGCTGTCACAGATACGCGTACAGAACCTGCCACCGCATTGGTAACCAGCTTGTTGACCAGCACATCAACATTCACAGAAGCGTTTTCAACATTTGTAACATCAGAGAAACCTTCGTATATAACACTGGAACCATTTTTTATCCGGATTCCGAACACCCAGGGACCAGGGGAATAGTAGCCAATGCTCATACCTGCAGAATAGTTTATAGGTATCCAATCTGTAGCCCCATGGATTCTGGATCCGTCCGGAGCCACCCACTGAGGAACAGCATTGTACTGATATGTAAGGGATGTCCAGTAATCACCGCTTGCTGACACAGCTTTCTGAAGATCTGAGGAATCGCTGTCCACAGTAAGGCATACCTTGACCAGGCCACTGGATTTAGAAACAGCAGAATCAGATACTGATCCGTTGTCGCAGCCGGTCAGGAGAACAAGAAGAGTTAATAATATTGTAAATATCGATACTATCTTCTTCATCATGGTTGTATTGTCAGCCTACAGCTCTTTATGTTATTTCCACCGCCTATATACAGGCGAACAACATCTTTAGTCCAATACTCTTCGGCATGGCGATTTCCAAAAGGTTTTCCATTAGCAGTCATGGTTTTCTCGCGGAAGATATAGTTAGCCGAGTTGTTACTTCCTGGCAATTGGTTCTCGTAGCTTCCAAACAAAGAAGTGTTGGAATTACCATAAATAGTAGTCTCATAATCAGCATGATTTTCAAATGTCCATGTTGCCACAATTCTTTTAAATGTTGCAGGAGTCAGAGCAAGACACTGGCTGAACAAATGGTCCATTGTAGTAAGACTTGCAAAGTCGGTCGTTTCCGGGAATATAAAACCTTCATTCATTTGCTCGAGTCGGTCAAACATACTTATCATATTTGTAACGCTTGAGAAATCCCAATTACTCATATCGAGTTCAGTCAGCCGGGAACCATAATTCTCCCAACATGCAAACATATGATCCATGCTGGTTACATTTGCAGTTCTGAAACCTGATACATTCAGAATCGTAAGCTTGTAACACATAAAGAACATGTAACTCATATCTGTAACATTGGAAGTATCAAGTCCGCTGACATCCACAGCAGCCAAGTTCATCCGAACAGGAGGCTTGCCAGCCAGATCTGCACTGGAGAACATATAGGACATATCTGTCACATTGGTAGTATTGAAGTGGACAAACTTTCCATTTGCATCCGTTTCTGTATCCAATGTAACTGATGTCAGCCCATAGCAGCCCATGAACATTCCAGACATATTAGTGACAAGAGAAGTATCTATACCTGAAAGGTTTATATTTGTAAAAGTACTGCAATTCTTGAAGAAGTTGGCCAAAGACCCGGCTTTGAACCTGAATGTGCCGGCGTCGTTCTTCCAGCATATTTTATTAAGGCCAGGTTTATACCATAATTTCACACCCTTTGTTTCAAAGTAATCCCCTTCGACTGGGCCGCTATCATAACCAAAGGATGTGGCACCAGGATAAGAATTATGCACTAACTTGAACAAAGTTTTGAAAACAATGATATCGATATCTGAGTCCCCACCTGAATATACGGCATTGATAGTTACATCATCAGCATCGGGCATCACAAATGTGTACAGACCATTATCCGGAACAATCGGGTTTATGGAACCACCGGTCCATGTCACGCTTACATTGCCCTGAAGCACGTTGCCTGCAAGAGGATCCAAATGGAAAGAAACCTTGTCTCCTGCCGCAGCAGAAGTAAGATTGATCTGATAACTGCATCCTGTCAAGTTCAGAGTTATAGGATGAACTTTTACAGTTATGTATCCAAGCTGCCAAATGCCATTATCAAGATGGCCTGTGATCTCGGCCCTCTCTCCGGCACGGAGGTCTACACCTATAGCTGCACCAGCGCCAGTAGATGAATGATTCAATGTGAATGTATAGTATCCGGAAGAAAGACTGCTTGCAGTGTAGGTGAATTCTGTGGTGCCGTTGCCAAGCGGGGTTCCAGAGATAGTCCCGGAAGAGCCGCTTGCTGTACCATGCCAAGCTACAGTCAATGCCTCGGCAGCAACAGTAGGTGCAGTTACAGTTACACTGACTGTACCTGATGCCAGCTGTATAAACTTGGCCACCTCAACATTTACAGATGTATGGCCCGAATAAATGCTGGCAGTAGAATTACCTTCGTAAATAAGATTTAAGCCATACTTTACCTGAACCTCAAAAAGCCATTCACCAGCCGTGAAACTTCCAAGGGATGCAGGAGAACCTGCGCTGCAATTAGGAATAAGTATAAACTGATCATTTGTAGAGCCGTGAATAGGCCGATTCTGACTCCACTGAGGAGTTGCCTTATAAAAGAATCTCAAGTTGGCCGGATCATAATCGCTGTCCACCGAAATGCTTTTCTGGCTGGCGGAAGATTTATCTACAGTAAGGGATACATCGACAAGCCCACTGGAATTAGAAGCGGAAGAATCAGACACAGATCCGTTGTCGCATGCGAGAATGCAGAAAAATACTAATGTTATAAGACAAATGATTGCGCTTATGCTGCTTAATTTCGCCTTCAACCTATATATTCTCCTATTCCTTTCCTAATATAATTTTCCTCTCAGTTTTCCACCATTCAGAGACGCCCAGCCGGGTGCCTCTGAATGGTGGGACACCATGGGACAGGATACCCTGCCCCCGATGTCTCCACCTAAAAACCTAAAGCAAACTCTGCTTACGGAGCATCTGCCTCGAATGTAGCAGTTATTGTTGTAGCTTCTGCAGGCATATCGAAATAAGCAATACCTGTTACGGCACTATAGTTCGAATAAATGTTTGTTTCGCCAGCTTTAAGTGTAGCAAGATGATAACCTGCAGCAGGTGTCACAGCCAGAAGCACAGTCTCTCCTGCAGCAAAGGATGTTCCCTTTGATGCAACTTTTACAGTACCATTAGAAATATTATTACCAATGGCAACAGCATTAGGAGCCTTGAATGCAACATTAACTGTTGCTGTAGCTGCCGGCATTCTGAAAGTAGCCACATTTGCGGCTGCGTCATATTCTATATCTGTTCCATGGGCTAATCCAGTAATACCGTCGATAGTGAATACAGGTCTATGAGAAGGAGTAGTAGGTGTTGCACTCAGAGATACAATGTCGCCAGGTGCAAAGATTGCAGTTGCGCTTGAATTTACTCCATAATCAACTGTTCCACCAGTGATAGTACCAAGTGCTACATTATAACCAACCTGAATATAAACTGTCTTAGATGCAGTAACTCCAGCTGTTGCATCAGTTGCTGTACATGTAATATCAAACATTCCAGGAACGTTAAGTTCGTAGCTTAGTGTAGCGTTTCCGATGTTCTGCGGACCATTACCATTAACATACCACTTGTATGTAATAGCATTGCCCTGAGTGGAAGTAGCAGCAGCTGTAAAAACAACAGCCGGCCCTAATGGGGTTCTATGAGCAGATTCTGGTGTAAGAGTGAAAGGATCGATTCCAGGTGCTTTGATTGTTATTGAGGTAGGATGCCACTTTCCAGCATCAATTGTACCAGTGATATTTGAAGTCTGTCCTGCAAATACAGTCACTGCCTGTGCAGCTCCCTCAGTTACTGCGCCACCTTTATCAGTATATTTGAATGTGACGGTGTATGGGCCAGGAGCCAGATCATTTCTATGTCCAGAAAATGTTGCGAGTCCATCGGCATAAGTAGGAGCATCAAGGACTATACCTTCACCAGAGTCATTAACCAAAACGGTAATGGCCTCAGGTGCTGTTGGGGCAGCCCCACTTGTAGACGGAACATTTACGCTGAAAGATATATTACCATTGCCTCCAGTAGCAGGTTTTACTATGATTGTCGGGCTTGTTTGGTTAGTACGAATAATATAAGGGGTTTCTACTGAAGAGTAGATAACAGTATCACCCTTTTTCACCTGTGCCCAGAATGACCACTCGCCTGCTGTGAAATATCCAATATTTTTTGGGGCAGCTCCTGCACTATAGTTTGGAATCATAATATAATTTGCCCCTGTATCACCATGAACAGGTCTGTCCTGTTCCCAGTTATGATTAGCCCTGTACCAGTATGTCAGGCCAGAAAGATCTGTATCACTTGAAATAGCCTTCTGTGATACGGCACCTTCAACATCAACGCCAAGGCTTACCATTACTTTTTCATTGTGAGCAGCGCCACTGGCATCGTCTTTGCTCATGCCGTTTGAGCATGATGCGAACAGCACTGCCAATACGACAAGTACTGTCATCAAAACTTTTCCTCTTTTCATTATTATCTCCTTAATAATAATATTTCTTATTTATATTTTATTTATATACATTTTCGTAAATAAAGTCAATAAAAAAACCAACATTGCAAAAGTACTAAATATGACAACTAGTGTCAAGCAAAAATTTTATATTCTTTCATTCACTTATTTTCCCCCGAAAAGAGCCCAGCTGTTGCTGAAGTTCCACTGGAGTCCGATGGTCACATGGGGCTTAAGATCGAAGTCCTTGATCCAGTCCAGACTTACGTCTGTGGTGAACTGCAGATTCTTATACAAAGTGAGGTCGAAGCCCACCGATGATCTCCAGAGAAGATAAGTGTTTATACCCTCATCATCATTATAATTTATTTTATACTTAAACCAGGCAGGTCCAAGCATAGTTCTAATATAGAAGTTAGGCTGAAGCTGCAGAGAGTTCATCCGCCAGTTAAGTCCTGTGCCGAAGAGCACTGTATACATATGGGCATGGTCTGACCTGAACCCCGGGAAATCCTCTTCCACCAGATTGTCGGGCACCTCTGCTATTCCTGCATCTGCCAGGAGGAACCAGTGAGGCATGAGTGCGAATGTTCCTTCTATATCCCAAGCTGTCTCTCCTGCCCTGATTCCGATTATATTCCGGCTCTGTCCCGCAGGCATTGTCTTAAAGGTGGAAACAAGTTCTCCTTCCTCGGTCATCCGGGTGCCTGGTACGGAATTGGCCTCATCCAGCGCCGCCTGTGTCGATGCCACCTTGGCCTCGTACTCCTCTATCCTTGCCAGGGCCTCCTGATATGCTGCCTCGTTCTCTTCCCGCTTCTTCTCAAGCTGGGCCAGCTGCTCGTTCAGGGCGGCAATCTCTGCCCCTAAAGCTGCCACATCATTACGGAGTTTACCCTCCGAGCTGCTGAGCTCGTTGTTTCTTCCCCGGAGCCAGCGGTTCTGATCTGCCAGGTCCGAGTTCCGCCGCTCAAGAGCGTCCTTCTCGGCCTTAAGGGCGGTATAATCAAACTCCTGCTGGGCCATCTTGCGCTCAAGATCCTCCAGCTGGGCACGGAGCTCTGCTATCTGAGCATTCTGAGAGAGGATTATTTCATCGTTTGGGCTGGTGCCGTTCTTGACTGCATTATTGTCCATGGTATCCTCGATGATACGTACAGGTGGTGAGTCGTCTTTCTGTCTTGTCGCAATCACTATACCAGCTGCAGCAAGCAGAGCAAGCAGTACAGCGGCCGCTATAATGACTCCTTTTTTCATTGGACAATACCTCTAATCGATATATCGGCAGCTTGGTATATATTATCAAGGGAAAAAATAACACAGAAATAAAAATAAATACCAACAAATAATTATACCTCACTAGAAATATCGTGGTCAATAGGCCAAAAGATATCATAAAGAGCCCACCATAATTGTATTCGTTTCTACCCCCCTTTCTTTTATCGGTAACATTTCACCAACGTTTCCGCCTTACAATACCAACATTACTATACCGTTTCTAAACTGTCAATAGAAACACTGGAGAAATTTTACATTGTTTTGAAACTTTTTCCTAATTGCTTATATTACAAGAATATACCCGGAGCCGACCACCGGGAAAACCCGGCATTTCCCCAAGTAATGAGTGATCTTTTTCTACTTCTTTCGTTGACACTTGGATTTCTATATATTAGATTATGGAAAGGGGCATGAAATGAAAAAGCTTGATTTAAACTCTTTCACAAAAGAGCAGATTGCCAAAGCAAAGGAGTGCAAGACTCCTGAGGAGCTCATTGAACTGGCTAAGAAAGCAGGCATTGCAATCACAAAGGATCAGGCAGAAGCCTATCTTGACGAACTTCAGGATGTGAAACTCGACCCAGGAATACTTGAAGGTGTTGCCGGCGGAAAACCCGGAAACAAGTGTTTCAGCTATGAATCGAAATTCAAAGATCCTTATTGATAGGCAGGAGACATGAAATGAAAAAGCTTGATTTAAACTCTTTCACAAAAGAGCAGATTGCCAGGGCTTATCAGGAGGAACTCCAGGAGCAGAACTGACCCCGGAAGCTCTTGAAAAAATTGCCGGCGGATGGGGAAAAAACGCGGAATCCAAACTTTTGCAAAGATTTATGAAGAAGTATTAAGTGGATTATACGAGGAGGTTCAAATGCCAATCGATAAAACAAAGTTGACAAAAGAGATGCTTGAGAAAGCAGCAATGTGTCAGAACGCTGATGATCTGGTTGCTCTGGCTAAAATCAAAGGTATTGAAATTACAAAGGAAGAGGCCGAGGCTTATCTGGATGAATTAGATGACTTTGAACTGTCCCCAGAAGCCCTTGAAAATGTGGCTGGTGGAAAGTTTTTAGGTGGATCTTTTACATCAGATGCTTGCGCAAAGCACGGTCAGGCTTATTGAGGAAACGTCTATGCCAATCGATAAATCAAAGCCCCTTAATCGGGGCTTTTTTATTTTACAACTTGAGGCTTGAGGATTGTTGTCATTCATTGTTGACACTTGTTTTCAGGAAAAATTGAACCCACCATCCGAAAGAGGACTTGGCCTCCGGCCCGCCCCCGGTCGCTTGATCCTCGCACCTGCTCGGCGCTCCCGGGTTTCAAGTCCTCCCTTGGTATGGGCATAAAAAAACCGGCATAAAGCCGGTTTTTCTATGCCCGAAAGAGGACTTGAACCTCCATGACCGTGAAGTCACTAGAACCTGAATCTAGCGTGTCTGCCAATTTCACCATTCGGGCGTGAACATACCTATAATAATGGAGCATTGGAATCTTGTCAATAAAAATCACCTTGTTTATTTATAGATAAAATGGTATTTTAAGTTCAAAGGAATATGAATGGGTATTAAGGTTCTGTTTATAGGCGAGATTGTCGGCAAGTCGGGAGTTTTCTGCGTCAAGAAGCTCCTGCCTAAGCTCAAGGAAGAGTATGCTCTGGACTTTGTCATCGCCGCAAGCGAAGGAGCCACCGGAGGCTTCGGTATAGGGAAGACCCACTCCATCTATCTGCGCAAGCTTGGCATCGATGTCCTTACATCCGGAGAGAAGATCTTCTTCAAGAAGGATATCGTGGAGCACCTTCCGAAGGCACCCTGGCACCTAAGGCCAATCAACTTCCCTTACAACTGTCCTGGCCGGGGATGGAGGATCTACACTGTGGGCGACAAGAAGATTGCTGTCATCAATATCCTGGGCAACTCAGGCTTCACCCGCACCCATCTGAACAATCCCTTCCTTATCCTTCCGGAGCTTGCCGCAAAGGCCAAGGCCGAGACCCCGATAGTGATCGTGGACTTCCATGCCTCCACCACTGCCGAGAAGAAGACTATGTTCTACATGATGGATGGCAAGGTGAGCGCGGTGATAGGCACCCACACCAAAGCCCTCACTGCCGACAGCAAGGTGCTCCCCGGCGGCACTGCCGTGATATGCGACTCGGGCCGCACAGGCAGCCTCAACTCTGTGGGCGGCCTTGAGCCTGAGATTGAAATCAAGAAATATATGACCCAACTGCCCGAGCGCTCAAAGGAGTGCTGGGAGAATCTGGAGCTCCAGGGCGTGGTCCTGGACATAGACCCGGAAAGCGGCAAGGCCCTCTCCATAGAGCCTATCCGCAGAAGCTGCCCCTTTGAGCAAGGAGAGAACACCGATGTATGAATGTGGCGTTGTACAGAAAGTATCTGAAAAAATAGTGACTATAAAATGCGGCACCAACAGCACCTGCGCCGCATGCAAATCCCCTATATGCAGAAAGAAGGACCGCATCTTCGAGGTGCGGAACAGCCAGGGCTTCGAGCTTGCCGAGGGGGACGAGGTCGAGTTCCTGCTCCCATCCGGCCGTACTGTGTTCGAGAGCTTCCTGGTCCTTATACTGCCGCTGCTCCTTTTTATCGTCTTCTACTATATCGGCAAGGGAATATTCGGCGCAGAGAGCGAAGGAAAGAATATTCTCTGCGGGGTGCTGGGAATTGCCAACGGTTTTCTGATCGCCCTGTTCTACACAAAGCTCAGGGGCAGCAAGGATATGCCGGTAATCACCCGGAAGTGCTGATCATATAGAGCGCCAGGTCTCTTTCTCCAGGATAAGATTCTTCACAATTGCTGTGGCATAGAGGGCTGCAGTCTCGGCCCTCAGGATATTCTCCCCAAGGTATACCGGCTTGAAGCCTTTTGCCTCCAGAATCTCTATATCCTTCCGGGAAAGGCCTCCCTCAGGTCCTACGAAGAGGCTCACCTTCTTGAAATTGCCCTCCAGATACTGATGTATGCTTTTTCTGTCCATGGGGGACTGATGGAAAAAGAGAGCTGTCTCATGGGGTGAGACAGGGGGTATGTCATCAACCTTGATCATTGTCTCAACTGCGGTATGGATTGATGTGCCGCTCTGCTGCATGGCCTCTTTTATTATACGCTGCCACCGCTCCGGCTTCTCGTTCTTGAAGTCCTTGAGTCGTATCTGGGAATACTCAGTCTCCACCGGCACTACTTTAGCCACTCCGGCCTCCACTGCCTGCCGGATTATGAGGTCCATGTTCTTCCCCTTGATAAGGCTCTGGTAAAGGATCACCTGAGTGCCTTGGCTTCCGGTGCAGGCATCTTTTTCCGCATCAGTTCCGGCAGGGAAAAGCTCCAGGGTGCAGCCCTCTCCATCAAAGCGGGAGACTATGCCACGCCACACAAAGCCGTCGGAAGCTGTGCATTTGAGCTCTGCCCCTACCTTGACCCGGAGCACATTCTTAAGGTAATGAGTCTCCTTCTCGTCCAGAAGCACGCTGGAGGAGCCGTCGAAAGAAGCGGGGAGGATAAACTGCTTCACTTGGCTTTTATCTCGCCTGCCTTGAGCATCCGGACTGCTTCTTGCAGCACAATGTCAAACTCAAGGTCGTAGACAGGAGAGTTGTTGCTGAAGTTGACCTCGTTGCGGACAATCTTCCTGAGAACTCTGTCCTCCATAACTATCCCCTCGCTCTTCAGCTGCTGGATGAAGGTGTCGATCTGCAGGTCGGAAGGCTTTGGATTCTCCTTTACAAACTTCTGGACCCGGTACTCCTCGATGAGCTTCTTGTAGGAGGCTTTCTCCTCTTCTGTGAGCTCCCGGTCCTTCACCTCTTTCTCCGGCGGGATTCCCACCTTGTCTATATTGATATTCTTAGGTGTGTAGTACTTGCCCATGGTAAGCTTGAAGCCATCCTTTCCCAGGGAGCGGAGCTGCTGCACAGAGCCTTTTCCATAGGTGGTCTCGCCGATGAGCACTGCACGGCCGTTGTCGCTTAAGGCGGCAGAAAGAATCTCGGCGGCAGAAGCAGAACCACGGTCTATAAGCACCGCAATCGGAACAGACTTGGAGATCTTGACCTTCTTGGTTGCATTGTATACCTGGTTCCATGAAGGAATCTTGCTCTTGGTGCTGACTATTACGCCGTCATCCAGGAAGAAATCGGCGATCTCCACAGCAGACTCCAGGACTCCGCCAGGGTTGCTCCGCAGGTCGATGACCAGATACTTGATCCGCTTCTTGGAGAAGCCCTCCAGGGCCTCCTTGACTTTGTCAGGGGTGTTGGCCGAGAACTGTATGATCCGGAGATATCCTATGTTCTTGTCGATGATATCTGATTTGACAGAAGGAACCTCGATGTTTTCCCGCACAATATCATAGGAGAATGTGATGTCCTTGTCCCGCAGGAATGTGATGTTCACAGTGGTGCCCGGCTTTCCCCGCATCATCTCGGTAGCTTCGTTGAGGGTCATGGAATCGGTAGGCTTTCCATCCACCTTGATGATATAGTCGCCGGCCCTTATTCCAAGCCGGTATGCCGGAGTATCCTCGATAGGAGCCACAACCTTCACATAAGGCATGTAATCCTCGTCTATGGCTGCGTTTCCAGGCTGCTTGGTTATATAGAGGCCTACGCCGCCGAACTGTCCCATGGCGGAATCGGAAGCAGCCTCCATCTCAGACTCGGTCATAAAGACAGAATGAGGATCGCCTATGGCTTCGAACATCCCTTTCATAGCCCCCTCGAACAGAGCTTTCTCATCAACCTCCTCGATATAGTAGGTCTTGATGAACCGCATCATCTCGTCAAATATAAGGCCGTACTGGCTGCTTTTTCCAGCGCTCTGTGCAAAAGTCACCGGCACAAATGCCAGGAAAAGAATTATCGCCATAAGGGCTCCCGAGAGCCATACCCAAATTTTTCTGTCTTTCTTCATACATTCAATATCGCTTTACTTATTAGATTTGTCAATATATACTATATGCAATGAGAAAATTGCTTTTTGCCGGATTTATATGGGAAGTGATCCGGTTTCTTTATATGTATGTCTTTGCCTCTGCCACACAGAACCTGGATCTGTTCATGTGGATGAACGCCCAGCAGATTGTGACAGCCCTGGGCATGTTCTTCCTGGCCTACGACTTCGATAAATACAGACATTATGCCATGCTGATGCTTGCGGCAAAGCTCTTCGGTATACTGGCAGACTTCATCTTCATCTTCAAGCTGGGGGGCACTGCAAGGTCCCTTGATATGACCTCTTTCCTGATCCCGGCCTTTGCTCTGGTGCTGGATCTTTTCTTCGGATGCATCCTTTTCTTTGCTTCCCGGAAGCCGGAGGATGAGGAATGATAGCTTATATCCAGTACCCTGAGTGGCTCCACCCCGAGATTATTCCCGGACTTCCTGTCCGGTGGTACGGCTTTATGTACCTGGTGGCTTTTATCATCGCATTTTTCCTTCTGCGCAAGCAGATGAAAGAGAGGGGCATTCCCTCCCCCAATGATGAGGCCATGAACCTTATAACCTGGGGCATCATCGGACTGCTTCTGGGAGCCCGTATTTTTGCCACCATTGTCTATGATGATACTGTGCTCTACCTGACCCATCCCTGGCTTATATTCTGGCCCTTCGACAGCCACATGCACTTCACAGGGTTCCAGGGGATGTCCTACCATGGAGGTGTCATCGGCGGCGGTCTGGGAGTCCTTTTCTACTCCTTAAAGCACAGGCAGAGCTTCTGCGCCAATGCAGACATGATGGTGACAGCCATTCCTTTCGGCTACTTCTTCGGCCGCATAGGCAACTTCATAAATGCTGAGTTATACGGACGTGTGACTGATTCCCCTATGGGTATGATGTTCCCGGGACAGAACCAGCCGCGTCATCCGAGCCAGCTGTACGAGGCCTTCTTCGAGGGACTTCTGCTGGGTATTCTTATGTGGTTTGTATTCCGGAAGATGAAGCTCAAGGATGGGGTCCGTATGGGACTCTACCTCTTCTGCTACGGCTTTATCCGGTTCTTCATCGAGTTCTTCCGGGAGCCGGACGAGAACATGGGATTCATACTCCTCAATTTCACCATGGGACAGGTGCTGTGCCTGCTCATGATGATAATCGGAGCCTCGGTCATTTTATTCTGTACTCTGATGTCTCCAGATGGTTGCCGGCCGCATCATAGCGCTTGACTGTATAGCGGTAGTATGTGCCGTCTGCCTTGATATTCTTCTTCACCACAGTAAGCCCTTTGTCCAGATACTCGTAGGTTTTGAAGTTCTTCAGCTTTCCCTTGGCGCCATACTCAGTCTCTTTGGTGAGCCTTCCATCCTTGTCATATTCATAGGTGTAGAAGTCATCCAGCTGACCGTCCAGATAGAGGCATTCCTTCACCAGCTTGCCGGTTGAATCATACTCGTAGGTATGGGTCTCTCCTATCTCTTCCCTGTTGTTGAAAAGGATAGTCTCCTTAACCAGCTGTCCTTTGGCGTTGTATTCCTTTACCCGCTGGTCATAGGGCTCAAAGTTCTTGGGCACCTTCGGATCCGGCTTTGGAGCCAGTGGTGTTGTGGTCTGAGGATTTGATGCCGC
This sequence comes from Spirochaetia bacterium, assembly GCA_017535435.1. Lineage (GTDB taxonomy): Bacteria > Spirochaetota > Spirochaetia > CADAEX01 > CADAEX01 > CADAEX01. The sequence goes on from JAFXTY010000057.1 coordinate 16,437, forward strand.
AAAGAGCGGGGATGCCATAAGGATGGCAAGTGAAATAATTATCAAAATGCAAACAGTTTTTCTCATTGTGCTTTCTCCTTGTCGCGGTTCTTGATCACGTTGCGCCGGATCTTGCCGCTTATAGTCTTTGGAAGCTCCTCCACAAACTCTACGATTCTAGGATACTTATAAGGAGCTGTGGTGTGCTTCACATAGTCCTGTATCTCCTTAACCAGCTCAGGGCTTCCAGGGCGGTACTCTTTTGTAAGCACTATGGTGGCTTTTACTACCTGGCCCCTGATAGGATCCGGCGCGCCGGTGACAGCGCATTCCAATACTGCAGGGTGTCCCTCCAGCACGCTCTCCACCTCGAAAGTTCCGATGCGGTAGCCGGAGCACTTGATGACATCGTCACAGCGTCCCATGAACCAGTAGTAGCCGTCCTCGTCCCGCCATGCGGTGTCGCCGGTGAAGTAGTAGCCGTCGTGGAACACCTCCCGGGTCTTGTCCGGCTCTCCATAGTACTCACATACTAAACCAGGGAAACGGCCTGCAGTTGCAGGGAATTTTTCCTTGTCCAACTTGAAGCAAATCTGGCCGCTCACTGCGGTGCCCACTTCCTCAAGCTCGTCGTTCAGGAGGCAGATGTTGTAGTATGGGGCCGGCTTTCCTGCAGAGCCCGGCTTGATCTTCTCTCCCTCGAAGTTGAAGAGGAATACTGTGGATTCAGTCTGGCCGAAACCTTCCCTGATCTCATAGCCTGTAAGCTCCTTCCATCTGTTGAAAACCTCGTCGGAAAGGGGCTCCCCTGCGGTTGAGCAGTGCTTTATGGAAGAAAGGTCGTAGCAGGATATATCCTCGTGGATAAGGAACCGGTAGATGGTAGGCGGCGCACAGAAGGTGGTCACCTTGTATTTCTGCACCTGCTCCAGAAGATGCACAGGCTTGAACTTGGAATGGTAGTCGTATACAAAGAGGGCTGTCTCGCAGATCCACTGTCCGTAGAGCCGGCCCCAGCTTGTCTTGGCCCAGCCTGTGTCTGCAACAGTCAGGTGGAGGCCACCCTTCTGCACATGCTGCCAGTACTTGGCTGTCACTATATGTCCCAATGGATAGAGGAAGTTGTGTATTGCCAGCTTCGGATGGCTGGTAGTGCCGGAGGTGAAGTAACCCAGCATATAGTCATCGTTGGTGGAGACATCCTCCCGCTTGAGAACCGGGAATGGCGCCGCATTCTTGCAGCCTGTCGCAAAGTCGATCCATCCATCAGGCAGGTCTGTCACAGGCTTGTCCACACCGAATTCATTTACTACAACCAGCTTTTTAAGTGTCGGGGACTGAGGCAGGCTGGCTGTGATATTCTGGATTATGCCAGGTGCATTTACAGCCACCACCATCTTGATTTTTGCAAAGTTGTTGCGGTATACCAGGTCCTCCACAGTGAGCATGTGGGTTGCCGGGATTGCGATAGCACCGATCTTGTGCAGAGCGATGACACTGACCCAGAACTCGTAGCGCCGCTGGAGGATAAGCATGACCATGTCGCCCCGCTTTATGCCGCACTCCATGAAGAAGGAGGCAGCCCTGTCGGTACGCTCCTTCATATTGCCGAAGGTGATGGTGCATTCATCCCCCTCGTCATTGGTCCATACCATGGCCCTTGCATCAGGTGTCTTTGCCGCAATGGCATCCATGACATCATAGGCGAAGTTGAAGTTCTCGGGTATGTTCAGTCTGTAGTTAGCTATAAAATCATCGTAGGATGAAAATTCTGTCCTGGGTAAGAAAACCTCTTCCATTGTTGTAAAATCCTTGTATCAAAGTAGTATGAATGTCAAAAATCTTATGCGCCTGTCATCTGCATTCTGCTGTCCGTGAGGAAGAGATGAATCGAAATAGATCGAGTCCCCCTCGTTAAGGATCACAGAGCTGTCCCCCACCATGACACGGACCGAGCCCTCCAGCACATAGTTGAACTCCTGTCCCGGATGGGTTGTAGGGTGGATCACCGGAATCTCCCCTGGATTCACAGTAACTAGGAACGGGTCAGCAAGGCGGTTGGCAAAGCCATAGGCCAGGGACTCGAAGTGATAGTCTGCAAGCCGGTCTACAACGATTCCCTTGTCCTTCCGGGTGACAAAGTAGGAGACATGATGAGAATCCTCGCCGGAGAGGAATGTATTCAGGTCGATATTGAACTTTTTTCCAAGGCAGAACATGACGCTTATAGGAATCTCGGTGTTGCCCGACTCAAGCTCGCGGTAGCGCTCCACAGTGACGCCGCAAATTTCTGCAAACTCTTCCTCCGACATCTCCATGATGTCCCGCAACTCCCGCATCCGGGCTGCCACAGCTTTATTCTGTTCGCTTACCATAGATTCTCCTTATTTCTTATTGTCCTTTTCCCTTATGTTCTTCCGCATGATCTTGCCGCTGATAGTCTTTGGCAGCTCTTCCACAAACTCCACAATGCGGGGGTACTTGTAAGGGGCTGTTGTCTTCTTGACAAACTCCTGGATCTCCTTGGCCAGCTCCTCGCTGCCAGGTCTGTATGCCGCAGCCAGCACAATGGTGGCCTTTACAATCTGGCCTCTTATAGGGTCCGGAGCACCTGTCACAGCGCATTCTACAACTGCAGGATGCTGCATAAGCACGCTCTCCACTTCGAAGGTTCCGATTCTATAGCCGGAGCACTTGATGACATCGTCGTTCCGTCCCATAAACCAGAAGAAGCCGTCCTCGTCCCGCCATGCGGTGTCGCCGGTGAAGTAGTAGCCGTCCCGGACAACGCTGTCGGTCTTAGCTTTATCATACAGATATTCCTTGAAAAGTCCAGGGAATTTTCCATTCTTGAGAGGGAAGGCAATCTCCCCCACCTCGCCGTCGTCGCACTCCTGATTCTCGCTGTTCAGCACTACTGCGTTGTAGTATGGAGAAGGCTTTCCGATGGAGCCCGGCTTAAGGGAGTTCTCGTCAAAGTTCAGGAAGGAGAGGGTGGTCTCGGTCTGGCCGAAGCCCTCGGTTATGCTTAATCCTGTGATTCCCTTCCATTTATTGAACACGTTGTCAGACAGCGGCTCTCCTGCGGTTGAGCAGTGAACCAGAGAGGAAAGGTCGTAGCCGGAAAGATCCTCCTGGATCAGGAACCGGTAGATGGTCGGTGGTGCGCAGAATGTGGTTATGTGATACTTCTCGATGAGGCCTATCAGGTCGATGGCCTTGAACTTTGAGTGATAGTCGTATACAAATACGGTGGCCTGGCTTATCCACTGGCCATACATCTTGCCCCATACTGCCTTGCCCCAGCCTGTGTCAGCCACTGTAAGATGGAGGCCACCTTTGCGCACCTTCTGCCAGAAGTAGGCTGTCACAATGTGAGCCAGAGGGTAGAGGTAGTCGTGGGCCACCATCTTAGGATGGCTTGTAGTGCCTGATGTGAAGTAGATAAGGGAGACATCGCTGTTCTCTGTGACCCGTGGGCCGTCGAATGGAGCTGCCGCCGCAACACCCTTGTCAAAGCTCTCCCAGCCTTCCCGCTCTGCGTTGACAATAACCAGATGCTTTACTGTGGGGGATTCAGCCATAGCCTTCTCCACATGCTCAGGAACATCATTCTCATCCACAGCCACAATCATCTTGATCTTGGCCGCATTGTTGCGGAATACGATATCCTCAGGTGTAAGCATGTGGGTGGCAGGGATGCAGATTGCACCGATCTTGTGCAGTGCCAGCATGGAGAACCACCACTCGTAGCGCCGCTGGAGGATAAGCATCACCATATCCCCTTTCCCGATTCCCAGGGATTTGAAGTAGGAGGCAGTCTTGTCCACATTCTCCTTCATCTGGGCAAAGGTGAAGTCCTTCCGGTTTCCCCTGTCGTCAATCCATAGCATGGCCAGCGCATCAGGTGTCTCGGCTGCCAGCACATCCATCACATCATAGGTGAAGTTGAAGTTCTCAGGAACATTCAGCTTGAAATTATTGAAAAAGTCTTCATATGATGAAAACTCAGTCCTGTTTACAAATTTTTCTACCAATAACATTTAAAAAACTCCTTAGAAGATTATTGCAAGGAACTTTGCAGGCTTTCCGTGCAAAGCTCTCATTCCATGAGGCCGAGTAGAATCAAAATAAATTGAATCCCCCGGCCCTAGAATGACTTCCTTCTTGTCAATAATCAGTCTAAGGTCGCCTTCAAGAATATAGTTGAACTCCTGCCCCGGATGGGAATTGAAATGAATTTCGCTTCCGTCATCTGCCGGGGCCACCACCATGAAGGGGTCAGCCTTCCGGTTGGCAAAGCCATAGGCCAGCGACTGGTACTTGTAGTCCCGCCGCCTCTCTATGGAGAGTCCCTGATCTTTCTTTGTGACAAAGTAGTTGTGTCTGTGAGGCTCGTCACCCGAGATAAGGGTTGTAAGCTCAAAGCCGTACTTCTTGGCCATGCTCTGGAGCACCCCTACCGGGATATCCACAGCACCGGTCTCCAGCTTCTGATAAGCCTCCGGGGTCAGATGGCATACTTCTGCAGCCTCCTCTATGGAGACATCCATTATCTCCCGCAGCCCCTTAAGACGGTCTGCTACCTGTTTCATCTCTTCGCTTATTGCGCTCATGCCTCAATCCCCCTTTCCTTCAAGAGTTCTGCTCCAAGCTGTGTAAGCTTGAACTTCTGTATCTTCCCGCTTCCTGTCATCGGGAATTCATCATCCAGGAAGAATACATATTTTGGAACTTTGTACCTGGAAATCTTGCCGATGCAGTAGTTCCGCACATCATCCTCGGTAAGCACTTTGCCAGGATAGAGGATTACGAATGCACCCACCACCTCGCCATATTTCTTGCTGGCAATTCCTGCCACCTGCACATCCTTGATCTCAGGCATAGTGCGGAGGAACTCCTCTATCTCCATCGGATAGATATTCTCGCCGCCTCTTATGATCATATCCTTGATACGGCCGGTGACCTTGAAGTAGCCATCCTTGGTCTTAAGGCCCAGGTCTCCTGAGTGGAGATAGCCGTTCTTGTCGATAATCTTTGCAGTTTCCTCAGGCATCTTGTAGTAGCCCTTCATGATGTTGTAGCCCTTGCAGCACAGCTCTCCCACAACCTCAGGGGGACACTCCTCCAGAGTATCCGGGTCCAGGACTTTGACATCGATGAATGGAAGTTCCTTGCCCACTGTGGTGACACGCTTTTCCAGCGGATCCTCGGTGGTGCTCTGGGTCATGCCGGGAGAAGACTCGGTAAGGCCGTAGACGCTGGTTATATCCTTCATGTTCATCTCGTTCACAACCCGCTTCATAAGCTCCACAGGGCACTGGGAACCAGCCATGATTCCGGTCCGCAGGCTTGACATATCGTACTTCTTGAAGTCCGGGTGATTAAGCTCGGCTATGAACATGGTGGGCACTCCGTAGATGGAAGTGCACTTCTCGTGGTCTATTGCTATAAGGGCCTGCTTTGCATCAAAGTGCTCAAGCATAACGTGGGTTGCGCCGTGGGAATAGATTGCCATTACGCCAAGTACTATTCCAAAGCAGTGGTACAGAGGCACCGGCAGGCACACACGGTCCTTCTCGGTGTACTTCATGCTCTCGCCGATGTAGTAGCCGTTGTTCAGGATGTTGTAGTGGGAAAGCATGACTCCCTTGGGGAAGCCTGTGGTTCCCGATGTGTACTGCATATTGACAACATCATCTTTCTTCACCGCATGCTCTGCCTCGAAGAGCTCCTCGTCCGACACATGCTGCCCCAGCAGCATTATCTCCTGGGTGGAGAACATACCACGGTGCTTCTCCTGTCCGATGTAGATCACATTCTTGAGGAAGGGGAAAGTCTTGGATTTAAGATGTCCCCGCTCATAGTAGTCCATCTCGGGCACCAGAGTCTTGGTCATGGCCACATAGTCGTTGTCCCGGTAGCCGTTGGAGAGGCACAGGGTGGTTATGTCCGACTGCTTCATAAGGTATTCAAGCTCATGAAGCTTGTACATTGTGTTCACTGTTACAAAGACTGCTCCGATCCGGGCACAGGAAAAGAGGAAGGTAAGCCAGTCAGGCACATTGGTTGCCCACATTCCTATGTGGTCGCCCCTCTTTATTCCGATAGCCAGGAGCCCCTTTGCCAGCAGGTCCACACGGTGGTCGAACTGAGCATAGGTAAGGCGCAGGTCCCGGTCTGGATAGACAAGGAATTCGTGCTCCGGGTCTTTTTTAGTCTGGTATCTGAGCATCTCGCCCAAAGTCATATCAAACATGGTCTCTCCTTAGAACGGTGTGTAAACCACAGCCAGAATCTTTGCAGGCTCTTTGCCTACAGAATGGAGGTGATGGGCAACGATGGAGTCGTAGTAGATGCTGTCCCCTTCGGAAAGCTCATACTTCTCCTTGCCGTAGATAACTTCAATCTGTCCCTTCATCACATAGATGAATTCCTCTCCCTCGTGGGTGGAAAGATGCACATCCTTGTGGGAATCGGGGAACACATCGATCATGAATGGATCCATGTGCCGGCCAGCCTTATTGTGGGCCAGGGAATAGAAGTCCAGGTCCGATGCCTTTGCATTGCTTCTGTCGGAGAAGCGGGTAACCTCGGTCTTCTCGTTCTTCCGGGTCACAGATGGCCCTATATTCTCCTCATCATCCAGGAAAGTCCCCAAACGGACGCCTAGGACTCTGGCAATCTTGATCAGCGGTGTAAGCCCCGGAATAAGGTTTCCGTTCTCAATGTCTGTAATTGTCTGTACCGCCAGGTTTGCCCGTTCTGACACATCTTCCACAGTCAGATCGCGGCTCTCTCTGATGAATGCCACTTTGTGTCCAATTTTGTTTTTCTCGCTCATTTGGTTTCTCCTAATCCTATTATACTAAAAAAGCCGGGATGTAAGACCCCGGCTTCTGCTATTGCATTTTCCAAAGTATTACAACTTACTGCGCGTTCAGCGGTAGGTCGTAGCCTGCCTTAATGACCTTAAGGTTGACTTCGTTGAACTTCTTGTTCCGGGCAGAAATAGCCTGATCCAGAGCAAAAGCAAAGGAGTCGACATTGCAGAGCCATGGCACGATCTTGACCAGTGCGCCCAGGGCAACCATGTTACCTGCTCTCTCGCTGCCGTTCTCTGCTGCAATCCGGTTGCAGTCGATGCCATACACCTTGATGTCGGTGCGCTTCGGCTTGTTCTCAATCAGAGATGTGTTGTAAATAAGGATTCCACCCTCTTTCATCCGTGGCTCGAACTTGTCCAGGGAAGGCTTGTTGAGAACGATACAGATATCTGGATGCTCTACAACAGGGGATGCAATCTCCTCATCTGCAACTACTACGCTGCAGTTTGCTGTACCACCCCGCATCTCGGCACCATAGGATGGAATGTGGGATACACACTTATCCTCTTTCATAGCTGCGATGCACAAGATCTTTCCGGCGAGGATGACGCCCTGTCCGCCGAATCCGGCAAAAATAAGCTCTTTTGTCATTTCTTCTCACCTCCATCTCTGAAGCACTTTACAGGATAGTATGGTTCCATAACATCCCGTACCCATTCAGCTGCCTTTGTAGGATCCACGCCCCAGTTTGTAGGACACATGGAAAGGATCTCCACGAAGGAGTAGCCCTTGCCGTCGATCTGGTTCTGGATAGCCTTCTTGATGGCTTTCTTGGTCTGGTTGATGTGCTTCACATCATATACAGCACAGCGCTCGATATAGTAAGGAGCCTCAAGAGTGTTGAGGAGCTCGCATGCTCTGATAGGCCAACCCACTTCCTTTGGATCTCTTCCGTAAGGAGTGGTCTTTGTAACCTGGCCCTCCATTGTGGTAGGAGCCATCTGACCGCCTGTCATACCGTAGATAGCGTTGTTGATGAAGATTACTGTGATATGCTCGCCTCTGTTGGCCGCATGTACAGTCTCTGCAGTTCCGATTGCCAGAAGGTCGCCGTCGCCCTGGTAGCAAATGACAACTTTATCTTTTTGAACTCTCTTGAGTCCTGTGGATACAGCCGGTGCTCTTCCGTGGGCAGCCTCAAGTCCGTCAGCCTTAAGGTAGTTGTATGCAAGAACCGAGCATCCTACAGGAGCAATGACAAGAGTCTTCTCCTGGATTCCCAGCTCGTCCATGATCTGTGCAATCAGTTTATGTACAATTCCATGACCGCAACCAGCACAGTAGTGGGTGGTCACCTCTCTCATGGATTTTGGAAATGAATAAATTTTTTCTTCAGACATAGCTCTTAACCCTCTGAACAATCTTTTCAACCTCAGGCAGCATTCCGCCAGGACGGCCAAGGAAGTCTACATCGCAGTACTTTCCGGCATTGATCTGAACATCCTGAACCATCTGTCCCATGCTCATCTCTACAGTGAGGATCTTCTTAACTTTCTTTGCAGCCTCTGCAATCTCCTTCTTAGGGAACGGCCACAGGGTGACAGGGCGGAACAGACCCACCTTGATTCCCTCTGCTCTGAGCATTCTGATAGCCTTCTTGCAGATTCTGGAAGCTGTACCGTAAGCAACGATCATGTAGTCTGCGTCATCCATATTCTGGGTGTCGTATATAACTTCGTTCTCCTCGATCTTCTTGTAGTTCTCATACAGGTCGTATACATGCTTCTCCAGATAGTTGTCCGGATTGAGGCGCAGGGATGCGATGATGTGAGGATCTCTTCCCTTTGCTCCGGTGAGGGCCCAGTCCTTTTCAGGAAGCTTGCCCACAGCCTTAGGAAGAACCAGAGGCTCAGACATCTGTCCCAGGTAACCGTCGCCCAGGATCATGCATACAATTCTATATTTGTCGGCCAGCTCGAAAGCCTTCACAGTGTAGTCAGCCAGTTCCTGCACGTTGCCCGGTGCAATGACCAGAACGTGGTAGTCGCCGTTTCCACCGCCGCGGGTTGCCTGGAAGTAGTCTCCCTGGGCTCCTGCGATGTTTCCGAGGCCAGGGCCTCCTCTCATCATGTTTACAATTACAGCTGGAAGCTGTGCGCCGGACATATAGGAGATTCCCTCCTGCTTAAGGGAGATTCCAGGGGATGATGAAGATGTCATAACCCGTGCTCCGCCGGCAGATGCACCCATAACCATGCTTACTGCGGCCAGCTCGCTCTCGGCCTGGAGAAATGTTCCGCCTACCTCCGGCAGACGCTTTGCCATGTATGCAGGTATCTCATTCTGAGGGGTAATAGGATATGCAAAATAGTGACGGCATCCAGCCAGGATAGCTGCTTCTCCTATTGCCTCGTTACCTTTCATTAAAATCTTTTCACTCATATCAGGTCACTCTTTTAATATTTAATAATCTCAATAGCGATATCAGGACACATAGTCGCACAGAATGTACAGGCTATACACTGCGATTCATCTTTGCATACCGGATAATGAACACCCTGCTTGTTAGTTTCTTTGGACATTTCCAGGATCTTCTTAGGGCATGCACCTATACACAATCCGCAGCCTTTGCAGCGCTGAGATGATATTACAGGTTTTCCAGTCAAAATTTTGCCTCCTCATTTTCCGTTCTTACAATTTTATTCCTAAATAAATTTTTATACAATAACTTTTGAAATGTTATATTATGTTATAATTAAAGTATGAAAACTGTAATTGACCACCCTATAGAGGAGAAATATCTGGCAGATGATATGAAGGACCAGCTGGGGGAGATTTCCTGCTCCAGGCCTGAATATTATGTGAATGGAGATCTGAGGTTGCTCCGGGAGAGCGATCTAAGGCTGCCCACCAGAGTTGTTCAAAATGTGAACAAAGGGAGCTTCGGCCATGTCTCTGTGATGATGGGGGAGAAGCCGGGGGCCGGAATAATCGCCGCCACCGCCGCATTTGCCTTCGGGGCAGGGCTGGTGACACTGGTTTGTCCGGGCCGCCCGGTCTGCTGTCCTTATGAGCTTATGGACAGCCCTGTCCCTCCTGCAGCCACCAACGCCCTCGCCCTTGGGATGGGGCTTGGTGTGCCGTCTGCTGGGGTTCTGGCCTGACTTGATGCACACCCCGATGTGGCCTGCGTCTTTGATGCTGATATCTTAAAATATAAAGGAATAAAAGAGCTTATACTGCGGCGGAAGAAGGTGGTGCTGACGCCCCATCCCAAGGAGTTTGCCACCCTGCTCTTCCTCTGCGGCCTGGGGGAGTACGATGTTCCCTACATTGCCCAACACAGGTTTGAGCTGGTGCGCCGGTTCTGCGCCGCATTCCCCCAGGCAGTGCTCCTCCTCAAGGGGGCAAACTGTCTCATCGCCCAGGGCGTGAAGGTGTCGGTGAACACCTTGGGCAGTCCCTGCCTGGCCAAGGGAGGCAGCGGCGACGTGCTGGCCGGCCTTGTGGCTGCGCTTCTGGCCCAGGGGTATTCTGCCTACGACGCCGCCGTCAGCGGCTCCTTGGCCCACGCCCTGGCTTCCCGGCGGGTAAAATGCAGCTACGGTATGACACCTTTTGAGTTGATAGAACATGTGAAGGAACTGGAATCACTGTCACACTGAACCGAAGGTCGCCGCAGGCTGCCGAGTTCAGTGAGACGCTCATCTTACACCCTGATAGGTTCTTTGCACTTGGGGCAGCGGTAGCGTCCCGGGGAAGGAGCCTTCACCTTGCGCCCGCAGTTGGGGCATTCAAAGACTTTAGGAAACTCAGATGCGGCCGGTTTTACAGGTGGAATATGGATATCCTGGGTCTGGCTGAAAAGCTCCAGATATCTCAGCTCCTCAAGAAGTTCTTTCGGCTGTCCCTGTATCTTCAGCAGAGCCAGACTGCTCTTTTCCACCTTAAGGAGTGAATCCAGGCAGATGAAGACGCCGGCTCCCATATCATCAATGGAAGAGAGCTTCCCGCAGTCCAGCATGATGTGGTCATAGCCTGTGGTCACCAGGCTCTTGAGCCTTGCCAGCACAGCCTCGCCGTTGAAGGTGTTGATCTCGCCGGTCAGAGAGACCAGGAGATATTCATCCTCCTCACCCTTGCTGTGAATTTCTATCTGGATTCCAGAAATTTCCTGTTCTGCCATATTCATAGCATATTTGCTAAAAACGGTTTTGTCAAATATAATAGAAATATGAGGGACTTTCTTCCGATCAGCCAGGAGGATATGAGAAAGCGGGGCTGGGACAGTGTGGATTTCATCATCATAACAGGGGATGCCTATGTGGACCACCCCTCCTTCTGCACCGCCATTGTATCCCGGGTCCTTGAGGCCGAGGGATGGAAGGTTGGCATAATACCCCAGCCCGACTGGAAGAACCCTGAATCTGTGAAAGTGCTGGGAAGGCCCAACATTGCCTTTTTAATCAACGCAGGGAACATGGATTCCATGGTGGCCAACTTCTCCTCCAAGACCAAGCGTCGGAGCCGTGACCAGTTCACCCCGGGGGGAGTGGCTGGAAAGAGGCCTGACCGGGCTGTCATTGTCTATACATCACTGGCAAAGGCAGCATACAAAGGGATTCCTGTGGTCATCGGAGGCATTGAGGCATCGCTGCGGCGACTGGCCCACTACGACTACTGGAGCGACACCCTCCGGCGCTCTATACTGCTGGATTCAAAGGCTGATCTGCTGATCTACGGAATGGGGGAAAAGCCTCTGTGGGACATCTCCAGAGCCCTTAAAGAGGGCATTTCCATAAAAGATCTGAAGAACATCCGTGGAACTGTGGTCAAAAGCTCACAGCTGCCGGAAGGAGAGTTCATCACCCTGCCCACCTACGAGGAGATGCAGGCCGACAAACTGAACTTTGCCCGCAGTTTTGCCATCCAGTACCGGAATACCGACCCCTTCTCCGGCAAGATGATGGTGGAGAAGACCGGGACACAGTATGTGATTCAGAACCCGCCGGCCCATATCCTTGCTATGGAAGAGATGGACAAGGTATATGCCCTGCCATACATGGGAGCTGTCCATCCGATCTACGAGGCCCAGGGGGGAGTACCTGCCATAAAAGAGGTGGAATTCAGCCTCATCAGCGCCCGGGGCTGTTTCGGAAGCTGCAACTTCTGCGCCCTCACCTTCCACCAGGGGCGGATCATCCAGGCGAGGAGCCATCAGTCCATCATAGACGAGGCCATCAGGCTCACCCAAAAGCCAAATTTCAAAGGCTATATCAACGATGTGGGCGGCCCTACCGCCAACTTCCGGCAGCCGGCATGTAAAAAGCAGCTGACATCGGGGGCATGCCAGGACCGCCGCTGCCTTTTCCCGGGGCCCTGCCCCAACCTGGAGGTCTCCCACGCCGACTATCTTGATCTGCTGCGCAAACTCCGGGCCCTCCCGGGAGTCAAGAAAGTATTCATAAAGTCGGGCATCCGGTTCGACTACCTGGTGGCAGACAAGGATCCAACCTTCTTCCAGGAGCTGTGTCAGCATCACATCAGCGGTCAGCTCAAGATTGCCCCAGAGCACATATGCCCCCGGGTTCTGGACCTGATGGGCAAACCACGGCCCGAGGTCTACCAGAAGTTCGAAACCATGTTTAATGAAGAAAATAAGAGGATAGGCAAGAAGCAGTATCTGATACCATACCTCATATCCTCCCACCCGGGCAGCGACCTGAAGGCTGCCATAGAACTGGCGGAGTATCTCCATCAGGAGGGCTTTATCCCAGACCAGGTGCAGGACTTCTATCCCACCCCGGGAACAGTCTCCACCTGCATGTACTATACCGGGGTAAACCCGCTGACCATGGAGAAGGTCTCTGTCCCAAGGAGCGAGGAGGAGAAGAGCCTGCAGCGGGCCCTGCTCCACTTCCATAAACCAGAGAACAGGGAAAAAGTTCGCAAAGCCCTCCTGATGGCGGGCCGGAAAGACCTGATCGGCCCCGGTCCAAGGGCTTTGATACGGTGAGGCTGATCATGTACCGATATACTTACCATACACCTGAGGGTTTCGACGATATTCTGATGAGCTCGGACGGCAATGTGCTCACCGGCCTCTGGTTCCAGGGCTCATCTGACCAGAGAAAGCATAATGAGCTTTTCATAGAGGAAGAGCGGCCTGTCTTCAAAGAGACCTGCAGATGGCTTGATATCTACTTCTCCGGCCGGCAGCCTGATTTCACTCCCATATACTGGCTATACGACCTTACCCCTTTCCGAAAGGAAGTATCAGACATCATGCTCTCAATCCCATTCGGCAAGACCATGACCTATGGTGACATCGCAAACCAGATCGCCCCGAAGCATGGAATCCTTAAAATGTCTCCCCAGGCAGTAGGTGGCGCAGTAGGCTGGAACCCGATATGCATCATCATCCCCTGCCACCGTGTGATTGGGGCAGGAGGCAAGCTCACCGGCTATGGCGGCGGAATCAAAAACAAGATTGCACTGTTGGAGCTGGAAGGGAACGATATGAGCGAGGCAAAACAATGAACGTTCAAGAGACCCTGGACATTTTATACCAGCTGTGCAAAGAGGATAAGGTGCTGCGGCGCAAACTGCTGGCCACCCGTAACAGCAAGAACCCGGCAGCTGAGTTCTGTCGCATAAGCGCCGAATACGGCTACCCTATTTCGGCCATGGACCTGGTTATGGCCGGGGAAGAGGCTTATGCCGAGATGGCCCGCAGCACCAACGGAGGAGGCGAGAACCACCCCCGCATCCAGAATGCCGACGACCTGTACGAGCTTTTCCTCGGCTCAATAGAATAATCTTCCACATTTTTCAATCTTTTTTCTCAAAAGTCAAAGCAAAATGAATTTTTTTTGAGTAATAGGAAATGGAGGTGCAAAATGGAGTTGACAAATATTCACTACAGTTCATATAATGAAATCAAGTGGAAGATATATTCATCAGAAGAATATGAAGCATGGTTTGAAACCCTTGATTCTGAAAGCAAAGAAGCTGTGTTAGAAAGAGTGTTGCTCTTAGAGACATTCGGGCCGAGTCTGCCACGTCCATACGCAGATGTAATAAAAGGTTCAAAGCACTATAAAAACTTAAAGGAATTGAGAGCTCAGACTTTAAATCACATTCTGAGAATTGCATATTATTTTGACCATAGAAGAAATGCTTTTTTACTTACAGGCGGAGATAAAAAAGGAAAAAATGGAGGCATGTTTTATAAAAATTTGATTGCAGAGGCTGAGATAATAATCGAAAAACATGAAAAGGAGATAAGAAAATGAAAGAAGCTCTAAAAATGATGAAATCAAAAATGACTCCCGAATCAATCAGAAAAGCGCATATGAAAGCAGAACAGGAAATCCTGACAATTCGCTTGGCACAACTACGTGAAGAACAGAATAGAACACAGTCAGAAATGAACAATTTCACTCAGTCATCTGTCTCCAAAATTGAAAAACGGAAAGATATAAAAATATCAACTCTCATTGGTTATCTAGACAGCCTGGGAATGGGACTAGAAATCATCACCTATCCCAGGATTGCTGATGAGGGAATGCAGGAAAAAATCCTGTTAAAAATATAAATCTTTATACAAATTGATCACTTAATCCCATCAAGCCATGTCTGGACATCGGCCGGCTGACGGCTGTTTGTGTAGAAATAATCGGTTATAGTTGAATCTGGCAGCAGGGCCTTCAAGGTCTTAAGAGAACTTTCCTTTCCTGTGGTACTGGCTGTTGCAAATGGAATAATCCGCTTGCCGGCTAGATTGGCTTTGCGGATATATGTCTGCATAAAATCGGGAACTGTGCCAGCCCAGACAGGAAAACCGATGAAAACAATGTCATAAGGAGCAAAATCAGAAACAGCAGTCTTGAGCGCCGGGCTTTTCTTTGAAATCTTTTCCCCCACAACCCTGGCCACAGACGACAGGAAGCCGCCATAAGCTTTTTCAGGCTCCACCGGATAGATATCAGCATTGAACTTTGCCTGGATCTGGTCGGCTATCCGCTTGGTCACTCCAGTCTTTGAATAGTAAACAACTGCACACTTCATATTTGCCCCCTGGCTGAAGTGTATCACATTTTTTCAATTTTTTTTCTCAAAAGTCAAAGCAAAATGAATTTTTTTTGCGTATATACAAGCAAACCTCTTGTATAAAGAGAAAGTCGTTGACTTGTTGAGTAATTTTGTGTAATAATATTTATTATGAAATACACATACACAGCAGTTTTTACCAAGAAAGGAAATAAGGTATATGCAAAGGTGCCCGATCTTGACGGGTGCATCACAACTGGGAAAGATTTGATTGATGCCATGGATCAGATGGCAGATGCAATGGCAGCTTGGTTATGTACTGCAGAAGATGAAAACCTTACGATTCCCGCTCCAACAGTTCAAGCCAAAATTAAACATAATAAGGATGATTTGCTGTCGCTTATCAAAGCTGATACGCTGGCATATAGGGCTGCAACAGACACTCGGGCAGTACGAAAAAATGTATCGCTCCCTCAATGGTTATTTTTACTTGCCGACCGAAAGCATATAAACTGTTCCCAGGTGCTGCAAGAAGCCTTGCTGGCAAAGCTATAATGATCCTATATACCCCCACGAGTTCGAGAGGATTGACAATACGCATTATGCGTATAAAATACAAACATGAATTTTATTTATCCTGCAATATGCCATTTTGAAAACGGCGGTTATTGGTATGAGTTTCCAGATCTTCCTGGTTGTTTTTCCCAAGGTGATTCCGAGCGGGAAATTGTTGAAAATGCAGAAGAAAGCCTTAAAGGCTACCTCATTACTGTATTGGAACAAGGAAAAGAACTTCCAAAAGCAAGCAGCATCTTTGACCACAAGGTGCGCGGAAAAAGTTTTGTAACATATATTGACAGCGGAATTGCTGAAAGTCACAGATATGTCCGTAAGAATGTGACACTCCCTGAATGGCTGGATAAAAAAGCAGAAAAAGCATCTATTAATTTCTCACAGACATTACAGGAAGCATTATGTAAAAAGCTTGGCTTTAGGGACTAATTTGGCCCTTTTGTGGAAAAAACAACTGAATTTTAAGTCCGAACGAATTGATTATTCTTCGGCAACATTCTTAACACCAAATTCTAGTTTGATTCTTAGTTCAGTATGTTTTTGATTTTTGAAAGCCAAATATTCCATATACTTTTTGTACATAATCTTTTTTATATATTTTTCCATATATTCGTAATCTGGATTACCTGAAGAATTAATTGGCAACATAATATTTTGAGCTTTCATCCGTTTTTCATTGAATTTATATGCATATAAAAACTTATTCTTTTGCTGAAGAATATTTACTTTCATGAATAAAAGAGAATATTTGTTATCTGGCCAATGTTTTAAATGAAATTTTTTTACATCATCAGAAAAAATACATTCGTATGGGTGATAAAAGTTTTCAACAACACTTCCATTATAATTTACACCAAGGACATTTCTATCAAGCGAATTATTATTGTTTGAAACAAAGTTAGTTATTCCATTGTTTGAATCCGAAGCTCCAATAAAAGGTCTATTACCAGTTTGCATATTTGAAACAGTCAATCTTTTTCCAGAACTTATTTTAAAAATATCTATTAGTTTAAATTTATCCCATTCTTTTTTATCAAGATTATCTGTTATTTGATTCTCGGGTGAAAAGCATTCTCTTATACGCTTTAATGCAAATTCATAATACTCTTTGTTTTTCTGTTCTTCCATTCCTCTTATATAAGATTCAATAAAATCGTGGTCTATCTCACCCCCTGAGGATATTGGAAGCATTATTTTCAATTTATCTGCAAATTTTTGTCTAAACTGTTTTCCATAAGAAAATTTTGATGAGTTCATATTTATCATTTGAACAATAAATTTTTTTAGTGATTCGTTTATTTTATTATTTTGAAAGAAATAAATATTATCATCACCTGTGCATTCATAATTGTGATAAAAAGAGTGCCCAAACATATCCACGGTTATTGACTTTGAAAATAAAGGCATTTCATTATTTTCAATAAAACTACTAACACCTTGACTTTCCTCTGTTGCTGTTAAAAGTGGAATAGTCCCTGTTTTTCGATTTTGCTTTGTAAGTCTTACACCATGATAATTTTTAAACAAAGTCGAAAGATTAAATTCTTTCCATTTTCTACTTTCTAGCAAGTCTTGAAAGTTTTTTTTTACTACTTCTGGACTTTTATCATCTTCAAAAAGATACTTCCGACCTTGCATAATCATGCTGAATTCGAAAGTCAGATAATCTCCAACAGTTTTTTCAAAATCCTTATCTGTTGGGATTTCATCATTAAAATAATAGAAGCTATGAAGCCATTCATCATCAGCAGTAATTGTTGTTTTCACACAGAATTTTGTCGGTGCCTCGATTCTATCAAACCAAACATCAAGTAAGTGCTGTTTTTTATCTTTTGCAGCCTCCGTTTCCAAAAGACCTATATGCGGAGCAACTTTAAAGCCATCGTCTTCAAAATTGATAAACTTACATACCTGATCTTTCGGATGTGGTTGACCACTTGTAAATACAGCAATACAAGGAATCACGCCAATTCCATAAAATGTATCTTTTTGAAGCATAATTACACCATCAAGGGTGTGTTTTTTAAGAATTGATTCTTTTATTGACTGTTCTTCTTTTGTTTTCCCAGTCATAGAACTCTGTGGGACTATAACTGCACATTTTGCGTTAGGCAGCAATGAGTCCAAGAGATGTTCTGTAAAAGCAATTTCATACATTCCTGTATTGTTTTTCCCTTGAGAATATGGAGGATTCAGCATTCCAACAGTTGCCCTAAAATCAGTTTGTAATTGTTTCGGCTTTTTCATAAGAAAATCGTCACAATGAAGATTACTTTTCCCATCACCGCGTAGAATCATATTTGTAGTGGCAACAGTAAACATATCTGGTCGCAGTTCTATACCAAATAGTTGATTTTTTCTGATATTCTGTTTTTCTGAGTTGCTTTTAGCTTTAGAAAGCATTGCATGAAGAGCTGCCACAAGGAAGCCACCTGTTCCACAGCAAGGGTCAAAAATTCTATCTGTCGTTTTTACATCAAGTAAATCACAGAACAATTCTGTGATATGTCGTGGGGTCAATACAATTCCTAAAGTCTGTCCACTTCCCCCGGAATACCTCATAAATTCGCCATAAAAACGGCCAAGATAATCTTCTGAAGTTCTTGTGTATTTAATAGATTTATAAAGTTTTTCATCCAAGAATCTTGAAAAGAATTTTAAGGGAGTTTCGCCAAGAGCAGGATTTTTTTCATTAAGTTTAGTACTGTCTTTAATAATAGAGAATTGTGATAGAATCTTATCTATCTTAGTTACAGGTGATAAATCTGTCCGTTTAAAACTGGACTCAATAGCATTATATATTTTCTGGCCATCGGTTGTAACTGAATCTGCATTCAAAGAATCGATAGAAAAATTTCCATTATCACGTTCTCTAAGAGCAAGAAGTATCCCAGAAACAACAAGGGGCTTTTCCTCATCTTTTATATTTCCGTAGTTTCTTAAATGCTCATGCAGTTCTTTTGCATCAGAAAGTAGTTCCGCAAGTTCTTTTTCCTTATCACTTGATTCGTTTAAAACATCGCGAAGATAATATTCATCTATATTCTTTTCATTAAACGAGATAAACGATTCAACATCCTCAAGAGTATCAAAAACATTTAATCGATCATCAACAAAAATTGGAGTTATCCTATGCTTTCTCTCATTACCAGAAATACCGAACGCAAAAACTTTCTTATAGGAGGTATTCAGGACTAGATGTTTAGCATAAAACAGGGCTCCATTTACTGCATAATCAGTAACATCTTTTGTCTCTAGACCGATAAGCCCATCAGAATTATGTTTAATATGATTACAGATAGAAGCTTTGTCCTCTATAACAAGGATGAAGTCTTTTACAATGCCAACATATTCTGGATACCCTACTTTTCCTGTCCTTCGCTTGCTGGCAGTTTTTAGTGCGTCGTTTATCTCTTTAATCGTGCTTCCCTTTGCTTCAAGTTCCAACCCAGCTTGTTTTAGCAAGTCATGAACCCATAAATCAGTAGAAGCTTCTTTCCTCGGCATAAATGAAAAAATTCCTATTAAATACCAAAATTGATTATATTCAATTATTGTATATATTTTGAACTTTTTCAAGTTTTTATTTTAAATTTGAAAATATCCGTATCATATAAGAATGAATTTTTGGGAAAGGGTTGAAAATCTTCTGGATCAGAAGGGCATTAATAAAAAGACATTAGCCTCAGAAGCAGGCATTGATGCCTCTAACATCTCAAAAGGACTGAAAAGTGGTGGTTCTCCTGCTGCAGATACTGCGGTAAAGATTGCTAAATTCTTAAATACAACAGTAGAATATCTTGTAACTGGTACCGACTCTCGATTATCCGAATCCCAGCAAAAACAGCTTGACACCCTTCTCCGATACACAAATACAGTTAAAAGTCTCGACAAACTTCCTTCAAAAGTAAGAAAACCGATAGAGACAATGATTTCCGAAATAGGAAAGTAACTATTATTTTAAATCATTAACATTAATAAATAAATTATGAATATATGGTTTAAGCTTAAAAATCTCCGGTAGACCCAATGATTTATGAACTTGTTTAATTTCAGTTTCCCACTCCTTTTTACTTTTTACAGGTGTAACTGTATTGTCATTTAAAAAATATACAAATAATAAATGAGCATTAATTTTATTACAGATTCTCAAAAAATAAAGGTGTGCTACTCTATTTGCATATTGATAATAATCGCTTTGCATCCAATCAAATGTTTTATCGACACCCAAGAATGACTTTACCTCATTTAGCGACTTAGAAATAAGTATTCTTGATTCATTAGCTTTTGCTTTTGAAGGACCACTTTTTTGTTCAGTTATATGGGCTTTAGCTTCCACTAAAAATACTTTATCTTTTGTTTTTCCCAAGGCATCCCAATGCGCACCACCTCGTGGCCAAAACTCTTTTAACTTATAAGGAATTTTATCCAATCCAAGTTCTTTTAGAAATCTAGAATCCCAATATTCTCTATATTTATCTTTTTTCAGTGGTGAAACCCATGTTATTTGGTCTTTTTCTTTCAGTTCATTTTGAATGATTTCGGGAAATTCATTAATAAGTATTTGAATATCTTTTTGACTTCCTTTTGCCATTTTTTCTTCCTAAAAATGTATACCCAATTATAACACATTATATTCAAGATTAGAAACTATTTGAGGTCAAAATTTTTGACCTCGATTAGTCCCCACCCCTCCGCCTCAAACGAACGAAAGCTTAAGAAGCCGCCCAAGTGGAAAAACTTGAGCCCACCTAAAGATGCCCCTTGAGATATTGGGCGCCTCAGCAACAAACAAGCCTCCACTTCACATGAAAAAAGCGTTTACTGGGGTATGTAAAAACAAGCCCAGAAAAAGGCACCTCCTAAAAGATATTGAACTCCCAGCAGAAGCCATCCCTGGCAGTGTTACAGCCTCTGGCTGTTTACTGAGCAGGGGTGGCTTGCTGATGGGATGAACGCTTATCGAGCAGGGGTGCCTTATTTCTGGGCTTATATTATATCTTACTCAGTGGGGCGCTTCTTGAAGCTCTTGCTCTCCAGTATTGCCTGACCTTCCCCCACCTGCTGCTCCATAAGAGCACGCACCTTGAGCGGAAGTCCAAACAGGGTGATGAAGCCCTGAGCATCCTTGTGGTTGTACAGTTCTCCAGTTGTGAAGGAAGCGATGCTCTCGTTGTACAGGCTGTACTTTGACCAGGAGCCAGCGCCGCGGATAGAGCCTTTGTACAGCTTAAGCTTTACCCAGCCTGTGCAGGTCTTCTGTGTCACATCGATAAATGCCTTGCATGCATCCATCAGCGGGGTGAACCACTTGCCGTCATAGATAAGCTCGCTCATTCTGAGTGAGATCTGTTGCTTGAAATGGTAGGTGTCCCGGTCCAGGCACAGATGATCCATCATCTCGTGTGCTGCATACAGAATCGATCCACCAGGAGTCTCGTACACACCGCGGCTCTTCATTCCGACACACCGGTTCTCGCAGATATCCACAAGGCCCACGCCGTTCCTTCCGCCGATCTTGTTGAGCTCCAGCATGATCTCAAGACCGTTCATCTTCTTGCCGTTCACGCTGACAGGAACACCTTTCTCGAACTCAATCTTCACATACTCGCCAGCCTCGGGAGCCTCCTCGGGGCATACTGTGTTCTGGAGCATGTGCTTGTAGTTAGGCTCGTTCTCGGTCTTCTCTAGCTCAAGTCCCTCGTGGGAAAGATGCCAGATATTCTCGTCCCGGCTGTAGGACTGGTCCTTCTTCATAGGAACCTCAAGACCCCGGTCCTCCAGGAACTTGATCTCTGCATCCCGGCTGTCCATGTTCCACTTGTCATCGCGCCATGCGGCGATAACCTTCAGGTCTGGGGCAAATGCCTTGATTGCCAGCTCGAACCGGATCTGGTCGTTTCCCTTTCCTGTTGCGCCGTGACAGATAGCCACAGCTCCCTCCTGCCGTGCATACTCAACCAGAATCTTTCCGATTAAAGGACGTGCAGTGGAAGTACCCAGCAGGTACTGATCCTCGTATTTACAGTTGGCCTTCAGTGCCGGCCATACGTATTCCTCAATATATTCCTGACGTGCATCAACAACATAGCATGCGGAGGCTCCTGTCTTGAGAGCCCGTGCCTTGATTGCAGCCCAGTCGTCTCCCTGTCCCACATCCACGCAGACAGCGATGACATCGTAATCGTAATTTTCCTTAAGCCATGGGATGATAACTGTTGTATCAAGTCCACCAGAATATGCAAGTACTATTTTTTCAGCCATATTAAACTCCCTTATTTATTCAACTTATTTTTCAAAGATTTTGCAATAATATCAAAGCCTTCGTCCATCTCTTTCTCGCTGATGATAAGAGGTGGTGCCAGGCGGATCACATTTGTTCCAGACCGGAGGACAAGGACACCGTTGGCCTTGCACTCGGCAATCAGGTCCTTGGAAAGGTCTCCCTCGTAGCCTGCCGGAGTATTCACTTCGAAGCCCCGGAGCATACCAGCGCCTTTAATCTCGCCGATGCAGTCGAACTTAGCCTTAAGTTCCTCGATTTTCTTCTTAAGATACTCTCCCTTTGCCTGCACCTCGAAGATGAATGGGGGGAAGAAAAGAGTCTCCAGCATCAGGTTTGCAACTGCACATGCCACCGGATTTCCGCCGAAGGTGGAGCCGTGGTCACCAGGCTGAAGTATCTCGTTTATCTTCATAGGAATGAGGGTTGCAGAAAGGGGCAGACCGCCAGCCAATGGCTTTGCCAGTGTGATGATATCTGGATTCAGGTCAACAAGACCGGAGGCGAATGGATAGCCAGTCCTTGTAAGTCCGGTCTGCACCTCGTCGGCAATCAGGATGACATCCTGCTGTGCACACACTTCATTAAGGGCTTTGGCAAACTCCTTGGTCATGCACTTTAGGCCGCCCTCCCCCTGAATCACCTCCACGATGATTGCAGCATAGGTGCCGTCCACAGTTTTCTTAAGAGTCTCCACATCATTGTATGGAAGGAACTCAACACCAGGCATAAGGGGCTGGCAGTCATCCTTGTAATGAGGGTTGTATGTGCAGGAGAGAGCTCCCACTGTGCGCCCGTGGAATGCATTCTCAAAGGCGATAATCTTGTGGTGTCCTTCTCCTTTTTTCCTCTTTGCATAAAGCCGCGCAAACTTGATTGCAGCCTCGTTGGCCTCGGTGCCGCTGTTTCCGAAGTGGACTGCGGCAAAGTTACCGAAAGATGTCAGTTTATCTGCAACCAGAAGTGTTGCCTCTGATGTGTAGAGGTTGGAGGTGTGGACGATTTTCTTCATCTGGTCGTAGGCTGCCTTTGCCAGATCCTCCCGGCCGTAGCCAAGGGTGTTCACCGCAATTCCGGAGCCTAAATCCAGATACTTCTTTCCCTCCACATCCCATATATAGCAGCCCTTGCCGTGGTCGAAGAGAGTGAACTCGTTGCCGTAGCTCCGTGGGTAAGGGGCATTGTATACAGTGCTTTTAGGTATCATGTATTCTCCTTATTCTGTCAAAGGACCATACTGGTCCCGATCTTTCTTTCTATAGTCTTCTCAAGATCGCCGAAACTCTTATATTCGCCGATACATATTTCTTTTACACCATTTTTCAAAGCTTTGATAGAGGATGTCACCTTAGGGATCATTCCTCCGGAGATGACTCCGGCCTCAATCTCGGCATTTGACTGTGCCTCTGTAAGCAGTGTGATCACCTTTCCATCCTTAAGGACTCCCGGGATATCGGAGATGAAGAAAAGCTTGGCCGCCTTCATGGCCTCAGATACAGCCAGAGCAGCCTCGTCCGCATTTATGTTCAGGGCCTTTCCACCCTTCTCCATAGAGGCTGATGAAACAACCGGCAGATAGCCGTTCTCCAGCAGCAGAGTAAGGAGTGATGCATCAACTTCGGTCACCTTCCCGGTGTGGGAGACATCGCTCACAGCCTTGCCGGTGAATATGCTGCCGTCGCAGCCGGAAAGGCCCACTGCCTTGCATCCTGTGGTGTTGCCCAAGCGCACTAAAAGCTTGTTCATCTTCCCGGCCAGCACCATATCTGCAATCTCCATCTCAGGCGGGGTGGTAAGCCGCACTCCGTCCTTGAACACAGGCTCCAGGTTGAACACCTTGCTTATGCGGGAAAGCTCTGCCCCGCCACCATGCACCAGTATAAAGGCATACTGGGAGGAAAGCTTCTGCATCTCCTTGAAGAGGGCTTTCATGGCCGCCATATCAGAGGCTGCTTTGCCTCCGGTCTTTACTACAACTATATCCTTCATCACAGCTCTCCGTACAGGGAAAGACCTGCGGTCTCTTTAAAGCCGAAGCGGATGTTCATGTTCTGCACCGCCTGACCGGAGGCACCTTTTACCAGGTTGTCTATCACAGAGAAGAGCAGTATGGTGCTGCCCTGCACCTGCCAGCTTATGTCGCACCTGTTGGAGCCCCACACATTCTTGGTCTCGGGCAGGGTGCCTGGAACCAGGTTCACGAACGGCCTGTCGCCGTAGAAATCCTGGTAGATATGGAGCACCTCGTCGTTGGTCACCGGCTTTGCCAGATCGACTACAGTAGTCACCTCCATGCCCCGTTTAAGCGGCACCAGGTGTGGGGTGAAGAACAGGTCAAGACCGCTGTCAAAGGTGGCGATCTGGCTTAAGATTTCGGTGAAGTGCCGGTGGGTCTGGCCCGGCAGGTATGCACATGTGTTCTCGGTCCGCTCGCAGAAAAGGCTCTGCACTTTGGCCTTACGGCCGGAGCCGGAGATGCCGGAGAGAGCGTTGGCCACTATCTTCCCTTTAAGGAGCCCTGCCTTTGCCAGCGGGATTACAGGCAGTAGGGTGCAGGTTGGGTAGCAGCCCGGGTTTGCGATTATGTCGGCCTTCTTGATCTGATCTGCATAGACCTCGCAGAGACCGTAAACGCTCTGTGGAAGCAGTTCAGGGCATGGAGGCTCCTGGCCGTAGGCCTGGGCAAACAGCTTGTGGTCCTTTATACGGAAGTCTGCCGAAAGGTCTATCACCACGCTCTTTCCGAAGAAAGGCTGGCATATCTTGGCCGACTCCAGGTGAGGCAGTCCTGCGAAAACTACATCCGGCTTCATGGCTATTGCCTCTTCCAGAGTGACCAGATTGCCTTTGCACAATCCCTGTTTCTTCTCTATCGCTTTTCCGATTCCCGGATCCACCGATGCAGCCGGCTGGCCGAACCTGGATGAGGATACCGGAATAATCTCGTCCACATCTGGATGATCTGCAAGAAGCCTGAGCAGAATCATTCCTGTATATCCTGTTGTTCCTAAAATAACCGCTTTCATATTCACTCCTGTCAGATATATAAGGATGGAAATTTCTTCCGGAGAACCTCCTTAAGATTCTCCTTTGTGATTCCCTCTTTTATTACAAATATCACTGTGTCATCACCTGCCACAGTACCTAGAATCTCATCAAGTCCCAGGCTGTCGAAGGCAACTGCAACTGTGTTGGCATAACCCGGCAGTGTCCGTATGACCCCCAGGTTGCCTGAGAAGTTCATACTTACAAACCCGCGGCTTATGTCGCCGATGAAGTTGTCGGTGCTGCCACGCCTGTTCTCCCCCTCGCTCACTGTATAGAAGTAACCGCCCTGGGGATGATGGCTCTTGCTCACCTTCAGAGTCTTGAGATCTCTGGAGAGGGTGGCCTGGGTGACATCAATATTCCGCTCTGCCAGAAGAGCCTGAAGCTGCTCCTGGTTCTCGATGCTATTGCTTATGATGAGGTTCCTGATTAGATTAAGCCTTGTCTTTTTATCCATTTCGGTATATTTATACCAATTTTTGCATATTTATGCAATACATAATAGAATATATAAAATAAAAAAGGTGGAAACCGGAGCCTCCACCTTAATCTTATCGGAATCTACTATTATAAAAATCTGTAAGTTACGCTGATAGCTCCCTCGAAGATTTTCTTTTCCAGCTTGACATTCTGATATGTCTCGCTGAAGTACTGAACATAGAAGCCACCTACATCAATAGTCAGGTCATCAAAGAAGGTAAGCTCAAATCCACCGCAGTAGGTGAAACTATTAAGATATGGGTTGTAGAAACTGTTTCCACCCTCTTTCTTCTTGCTTCCGATATCTGTATAGAATCCTCCAAGGCTGACAGCCAGCATTTTATTGAACTGGTATTCTGCCGCAAAGTTGATTTCCCATGCATCATCAAGCTCATAGTCTGCAAGATCGTTGAAGTAGTAGTTGAAGCCCACTGCAGCATAAAGCTGTGGGATAATCTGCCAGCCTATACCGCCTCCCAGATATGCAGGAAGCACATAGGAGAAATGGTCACCTTTATTAGCACCCAGAACTGCGGCACCTACACCATCTGCCTTTTTATATTCATAGTCGATAATAGACTCTGTATGATATGTCAATGCAATATCCAATGTCTCGATAGGCTTATAGTGAATACTGAAAATACCGCCTGTTCCAAAGCCATTAGCCTCGGTCTTGGCAAGTGTCTTGTCAGTTCCAAGAACAGGGGCAAATGCAGCAGGAGGATCATCATGCAATTTGATCTTTACTTTCTGAGAACCATAAAGGATACGCACTGCAGCAGCTACTGAGAGGTGGTCTTCCCAGAACTGGTGGGAAATTCCTATGATATTGTCATACAGAACTGAGTAAATATCCATGGAATGTCCAATATTTCCCAACTCAGGATGTCCATACTTTGCACCCATTTTTGTCAAAGCACCGACAGTAAAGGCATTTCCATCTTCATATTCGAGCTCACCGCCACCTGCAGCAACAGTAAAACCGGCAAAGAGGGCAGTCCTGTTCTTCTTCCATACCAATGTAAGATCAGGATAGAGATAGGTAGGAACATCTGTGCTATATGACTCACCATTGAATTTGTTTGTGTACTTTTTATAAAGGAACTGGTTTCCAGCCCCGACATAGAGTCCATCTTTCAGGAATGCAGTTCCAGCCGGGTTGTAGAACATAGCATCAGGCTTCTTGCTTTCAGTTGCCTTTGAAGGGAACCTGGCATAGCCGGCACCGCTGTTGATCTTGTTCTCTGAACCGCCGGCGAAGAGCAGGCCGGTAAATACGATTGTCAGTATAAGAACCAATAGTGTTTTTCTCATTAATTCTCTCCTTAATCATTTTGATTTTAGCATGCTAAATTTGAGAATAAAATAAATTGTTATTATTGGTATTTTTGGTCAAAATTTGAGCAGATACCCTTCATCAGAGTCCACGGACTCTTCCTCAACTTCATTCTTCTCTGGCACAGCAGGAGCCGGGGTCTCAGACACAGCCGACGGCTCTGCCTTGGCAGTGAACCGCAATGTCCTTATAGGCTTGGAGCTCAGCCGCACGCCGGAAGCCTTGAATCCCTTGACATGATAGCTGTCCAGGTCAAACTCCTCCTCCAGAACCCGCAGCCGGGGCGCCTTCCTATATATCAATGTAATTGTACCATGCTGCTTTTCAGTCAGCAACAAAAATTTACATCCGTCAGGCAGGTACTGGTAACTTTTCTCCACAATGAACTTCTCCACCTGGAACCGCTTTATGCACACATGCTTCTTGTCTGCAGTCTGGTAGATAAGCGAGAATATTGTGTTCTTGAGGATATCCTTGTCGGCGATGTTGCACCAGAGCATTCCCTGTCCCACAAACATCTTCTCCGGAGCGTTGATGACCTGGAATGTACCTTCCTTGCTTACAATCAGGAGCCTGTCGTATTCACTTACAGCGAAAAGCTTCTCTCCATCCTTGACGCCGTAGCCAAGATAGCCGCTCTCTGCATTGTAGTTGAGCATCAGGTTCCGCTGGGCCACTGCCTTCACATCCACAGTCTGGAAGCTGTTGACCACGGTCCGCCGCTTGATTCCCACACCCGCCTTCTTTCTGGATTCGGTGAGCATCTTCTTAAGATCCTCGATATAGCGCAGGGAATACTCCACCAGATGTTCAAGCTTGTATTCACAGTCCTTGATATTGTTCTGGATCTCCTCAATCTGCTCGTGGTTCTTGTTGATGTCAAACAGGGAAATTCGCCTGATAGGAATCTTCAGAAGTCTTTCCACATCCTCTTTTGTCACCTTCCGGGCAAGCTGGTCTGCAAAAGGCCTGAACCCGTAAAGCACAGCCCGCTCAACTTCCTCGGCAGTCTTCTTGGTCTCGATCTTCTTATAGATCCGCTCTTCGATGAAGATCCGGTCCAGTGTCCTTGCGTAAAGGTCTTCCAGAAGGTGCTCTTTCCGCAGCTCCTGCTCTGCCCTGAGGACATCCATCAGGTGCCGTGAGTGGTAGGCAATGATCTCGGAGACACCCATGATTGCAGGAAGGTCGTCCTTGATTACCAGGGAGTTGACGCTTATCTTGTACTCGCAGTTGGTGTATGCATACAGAGCGTTGATGAAGTTCTTGTTTGCATTTACGCCCCGCGGCAGGTCTATCTCGATGTTGGCCTTGTCTGTGGTGTAGTCGGTGATTGATGCAATCTTAAGCTTGCCTGCTTTTGCCGCCTTTGTGATGGAGTCAATCATCATCTCGCTGGTGACAGAGTATGGAAGCTCCTCTATGATAATCCGCTTGGGGTCTGATGTGTTCAGCTTGGCCCTGATGACCACCTTGCCCTTGCCGTCATTGTAGTTGGAGACATCCATGATGCCTCCGGTGGGCAGATCCGGATAAAGGGTGAACTCCTCCTCCTTGATGAAAGAGCTCATGGCATCCAGCACTTCTATTGGGTTATGGGGAAGGATCATGGTGCTCATACCTACAGCGATACCCTCGGCCCCCTGTATAAGGACTACAGGAATCTTGGCCGGGAACACCATAGGCTCCTTGGCTCTGCCGTCGTAGCTGTCTATGTAGGTGGTGAGCTCCGGGTTGTAGAGCACTTCCTTTGCAAAAGGCAGGAGGCGGCACTCAATGTACCTGCCGGCAGCGGCGGGCTCTCCTGTAAGTATGTTGCCATAGTTTCCCTGCTTCTCGATAAAGAGGTCGCAGTTGGCCAGCTTGACCAGTGCGCCGTAGATGGAGGAATCGCCGTGGGGGTGGTACTTCATGGTCTCGCCCACAACGTTTGCCACCTTGTGGAACTTGCCGTCGTCCATGGAGATAAGGGAATGGAGTATGCGCCGCTGCACCGGCTTAAGGCCGTCCACCAGGTCGGGGATAGCACGGTCGCGGATTACATAGGAGGCATACTGGAGGAAATAATCTTTATAAAGCTGAGATACTTGTGCCATATCACACCTCCTCTGGCAGCAGATACTGCATTATGAAATCCCGCCGCTCCGGGGTATTGTCCCCCATGTAGAACTCCATGGTCTTGGAGAGGTCGGCTATGCTGTCGGCTGTCACCGGAATAAGTTTTATATCGTTGCCTATAAAAGCTCCGAACTCCTTGGGGTCGATCTCTCCAAGGCCCTTGAACCGGGTGACCTCGCAGCCCCGGATCTCCTTCATGGCTTTGTCCCGCTCCTTCTCGTTGTAGCAGTAGCGTACCTCCTGCCGGTTCCGGACACGGAACAGAGGAGTCTCGAGAATAAAGAGCCTGCCGCTGGTCACCAACTCCTCGAAAAAGGTGAGGAAGTAGGTCATAAGGAGGATGCGGATATGGTAGCCGTCGTCATCGGCATCGGTGGCTATAACCACTTTGCCGTAGCGGAGCCCCTCCATGCCGTCCTCGATGCCCAGGGCCTTCATTATGTTGTAAAGCTCCTCGGTCTTGTATATAACTGTGCGCTTTTCCCCTTCCACATTCTTGACTTTTCCCCGGAGGGAGAAGACAGCCTGAGTCCGCACATCTCTTGTCTTAGTTATGGTACCGCTTGCAGAATCGCCCTCTGTAAGGAATATCATGGAGGCTTCGCACTCCTCGGCATGGCGGGGGTCCTGATGCAGGTGCCAGCGGCAGTCCCGGAGCTTCTCGATGTTGAGCCGGGTGCGGCTGGAGGCTTCCTTGGCATTCTTCTTGACTTCGGAGAGCTCTTTCCGCAGCTTCTCGTTCCGCACAATTATGTCCTGGAGCTTCTTGGCATCATCCATATTCTTGTGGAGATAATCCTCAACCCCTTCCTTTACCTCGTTCATAATCCAGCTGCGGATCTCGGTGTTGCCCAGCTTGTTCTTGGTCTGGCTTTCAAACACCGGCTCCTTCAGTTTTATGGAGATGCAGCCTGCTATGCTTTCCCGCACATCCTGGCCTGAATAATTGGCCTTGAAATATTCGTTGATGCCCTTGAGAAGCCCCTCTTTGAAGGCACTCAGGTGGGTACCGCCGTCCGATGTGTACTGGCCGTTCACGAAGGAGAAATAGGTCTCGCCGTAGTTCCGGGTATGGGTGAAGGCTATCTCCAGCTTATCGCCCTTGAAATAGACTATATCGTATTGGATGTTCTCGCCCACTTCGCTCTTCAGAAGGTCATATAAGCCCTTGTCGGAATAGAAGGTCTCCTTGTCAAAAGTAAGGGTGAGCCCCTGGTTCAGGTAGGCATAGTTCCACAGCCTCTTCTTCACAAAGTCGAAGTTGAAGGCATAATCCCCGAAAAGCTCAGCATCGGGGACAAACTCTATGAAAACTCCGTTCCGCTCCTTAGGGCTTGAGCCTTTCCGCTCCGATATCAGCTGGCCCTTCTCGAAGATTGCCTCCTGGAAACGGCCGTCCCGGATAGATACTACACGGAAGTAGGAGGAAAGGGCATTCACAGCCTTGGTTCCCACGCCATTCAACCCCACAGAGAACTGGAAGACATCATCATTATATTTGGCACCAGTGTTGATCACAGATACGCAGTCCACCACCTTTCCCAGCGGGATTCCACGGCCGTAGTCCCTCACCTTCACCTTGTTGTCCTTTATCTCTATGACAATGCGCTTGCCGGCCCCCATTATGAACTCGTCCACGCTGTTGTCGATTATCTCTTTCAAGAGCACATAGATACCGTCGTCCGGATTGGAGCCGTTGCCAAGCCGTCCGATGTACATACCGCTCCTCTTTCGGATATGCTCCAGGGAGCTTAAGGTCTGTATCTTGCTCTCGTCGTATATTGCAGTTTTCTTCTCAGCCATAAGTTGTCAAAGATCTCCAAACCGTTCCAGCATCCATCGTCCCTTCTCGAAGGAGAAGACGTTAAGGCTTGTGTTTCCGACCTTGAAGCAGCGGCGGGCGTTGACAGAGATTCCCAGCACCAGGCGCATAAAGAAGTCCACCCAACCCCGGTGTGTCACCACCAGGATATTCTCCCCGGGATGCTTCTCTGTCACAAATGTCATGAAATCCTGGATCATCTGGATGTAATCCTGCTTGCTCTGTCCGTTCGGAATGCGGTATTCCATATCGTCGCTCACCGCTTTCCTGAAGTCGTCTGGATAGTGTTCCTTCACATATGCCCAGTCGTGGGTGGCAAAGATTCCCATATCCCGCTCCCGCAGCCGTTTGTCCGGTACAATCTCCAGATTGAGTTTTTCGTTGATATATTTTGCTGTGTCCCAGGCCCGTCCCAGGTC
>JAFXTY010000058.1 GCA_017535435.1 Spirochaetia bacterium
CCGCCATGATATCACTGCTGTTCATAGTACTGGCCATTGTATACGGATACCTTACCAACCGGCTCAACTGGGGAATACTCCCTGCGACAATCGTATGTCTTGTCGGAATTGTATTAGCCATCATCCTGGGCCTTAATATCGGATTCGCAATGAGCAGAACATCATGGATCATCTTCATCGGTGCATACATCACAATTGCATCCCTGGTCCCTGTATGGGTTCTTCTCCAGCCCCGTGACTACCTCTCCAGCTTCCTGCTGTACGGCATGATGGGTCTGGCTCTCATCGGTATCCTTATGACTGCATTCACAGGCAATGCAACCTTTGAGCTTCCTGCATTCACAGGCTGGAGCACAAAGATCGGACCTATGTTCCCTGCTCTGTTCATCACAGTAGCATGCGGTGCCTGCTCAGGCTTCCACTCCCTTATCGCAACAGGAACCACATCAAAGCAGCTGGACAGCGAGAAGAACGCCAAGGCTATCGGTTACGGCTCCATGCTTATCGAAAGCGCACTGGGAGTAATCTCCCTTATTGCTGTTGGTATGGTATCTGGAAAATTCATCGTGGATGGAGCTTTCAAGGGTGCACCTCCAGTAGCATTTGCTTCCGGTATCGCAAAGATGTTCGGCTTAGTAGATGATAAGAATGCAATCTACGCTCTGCTTACTTTGGCTGTATCTGTATTCGCACTCACATCCCTGGACACAGGAACCCGTCTCAGCCGGTTCATGTTCACAGAGCTCTTCCTCAAGGAAGGAGAGGAGACATACAAGGATGCAACAGGAATCCGCAAAGTGCTGGCATTCCCGCTGTTCGGAACACTGCTGATGGTTGCCATCGGCTGTATCCTGGGCGGCTTGAGCCTTTCCCAGATCTGGGGACTCTTCGGAGCAGCAAACCAGCTTCTGGCAGGTATCGCCCTTATGGCAGTTGCGGCATGGCTGGGCAATGTAGGAAAGAACAACAAGATGTTCTTCATCCCTACAATCTTCATGCTGGCCGCAACACTGACACAGCTTATTCGCACTGTAATTGCAAAGATCAATATCTTCACAGGCGCAGCCAAGGCTGCAGGCCCGATGTGGGGACACTGGTTCCAGTTCTTCTTTGCGGCAGCTATGACTATCCTGGCTATTATTCTGGTAATTGAAGGAATCAAGACTTTCAAGAAGCAGAAAAACGCTTAATAGTTATTAGGCAAAAAAAGCCACCCCTGTGAGGGTGGCTTATATCATTAGTAAAAAAATTATGCAAGTGCAGAAAGCATCTGTGCCAGAACTTCTGGTACGCTCTTGCTTCCGTCCAGTGTCACATACTTGAAGCCGTCTTTTGCAGCGCGGTTCTTGAAGTAGTATGCAGAAGCCAGTGTTCCGTTCTCTGTGTTGTAGTAAATGTCGTGGCGCTTTGTGATAGCTGCCTCATCCTGGTCATCGTTTCTTGCAGAGAGTGCTCCGCCGCATACACGGCACTTGTCTCCGTTAGGTTTGATTGCGTCGATGTAGATGTTGTTAGGATGGTTGTTGTCGTTGGCGCAGAGTCTTCTTCCCATGATTCTGTTCTTTGCTGTCTGTCTGTCGAGCAGGATCTCAACTACATAGTCCAGTTTGATACCTTTTGCCTTGAGAGCCTCGTCCAGCTTCTCTGCCTGAACCTTGTTCCGTGGGAAACCGTCCAGGAGCCAGCCGCCCTTGCAGTCATCTCTCTGAAGTCTGTCCAGAATCATAGGGATTGTGATGTCATCTGGAACCAGGTCGCCTCTGTCGATATAAGCTTTTGCAGCTTTTCCCAGCTCTGTGCCGCCCTTGATGTTCTCTCTGAAGATAGCACCGGACTCGATGTGTGCAACTGGGTATTTCTCCTTTATCTTTGCGCCAAGTGTTCCCTTGCCGCTTCCGTTAGGTCCGAAAATAAGAATATTCATCTTAGACTCCTTAATTATTTTTCTCCGATTATATCGGATTTTTTCTCAAGATTAAAGTACCTTTGCCGGGCAAATTCGCACTTTTCCTTCTCCCCCAGCACCTCGTAGGTGTCGGCCAGGTTGTACCAGGCGTCAAGGCTGCCGCTGTCCGCCACCACGGCACGCTCAAAGTATTCCTGCGCCTTTTCGTATTCCCCATTGGTGAAGTTAAGCACTCCTATGTTGTTCAAGAGCGCCCCCGAGAGCTGGCCGGTGCGCTCTGCCATGCTGTAGTAGAAGCCAGCTTCGCAGAAGCACTGGTTGTTATAGCACAGAAGCCCGCAGTCGGTAAGGAAGTGAGCATCGTCAGGCACCAGGTCCGAGGCTGTCTTGAGCACCTCTGTTCCCCGGTCCACATCCCCTTTCTTGATAAGCACCATGGCTTTGTTATAAAGCACCCTTGCCCGGGTGGATGCCGGAACTTCAGGGTCTGCACACAAGGAAAGAGCCTTGTTGCAGCACTCCAGGGCCTGTCCCCAGTTCTCGCTTTCCGAGCATTCGAAAGCCTGGTTGTTGAGAAGTGCTATCTGCTTTTTAACATCATCAGTCATCAGCTTTTTTCTCCTTGTAGAACCAATAGCATATAAAAGAAAGGATAAAACAGATTCCAGAGGCAAAGGCGCTCCGGTAGATTCCCACAGATTCCGGCTGTTTGGGCACAGTCACCATCATTTCGATGAAAGGCACAGAGCCGTCCCACACTAAGATAGCGGGGAGGATTGCGATGGACACAAGGAACGCCAGCTTGAGGAAGAAGCCCTGGATTCCGAAGAAGATGCCTCCGATTTTCTCCTTCGACTTTGCAGACACATATGCGCTGATCTCGCTGAGCATTGCCTGGGGGAAGATGAAGGCTGCCCCTGCCACAGGTATTCCGCACAGAGTGAAGATCGCATAACCTGCATTCACTGGAAGCCCTTTCCCCAGCATACCCAGGGCGCGGCTCAGGAAGAACAGGGCAAGGAGCGATATGAGCATGGGAAGCCGGTAGCCGAACTTATAGGAAAATTTCTTCACCGGATAGAAGAAGAGAGCCGCAGTTCCGAAAAAGAGAGCTGACACCGGGGTTATCATGGCTGTGCTCTTGCCCATTATGTCCACCACGAAGTAGTTCATGGTTGCCCGCAGAATATTGAAGCCGATGAAGAAGAAGGTGAGCCCGCCCAGATACCAGATGAAGGACTTCTCGCCGAAGATGATCCTGAGGGAACTGCTGAGACTTGTCTCTGATACCTGCCCCCCTGAATACTTTTTCTCGTCCACTCCGAAGGAGAGGAGAAAGAGCCCCACAAGGGCAAACAGAGACAGGATGATGACCATAAGACGGAGCCCCTTCTCGTCATCACCTTTGCCTAAAGTCGCAATCAGGATACCAGGGAGAATCATGGCTATAGCTGTATAAACCAGCCGGAATACAGCCTGCCAGGTGGAAAGGTTGAGTCTGTCCTCCCTGGATGCGGAGAGCTCCGGGATGAGAGCATTGTATGGAGCACCGACTATTGTATAGAAGATGAAGAAAAGGCTACCTATAACAGCCAGGTACGCAAAGGAACCGAGACCACCAGACTTGGGCGGGAAGAAGAAGCCTATGGCGCTTAAGGCCAGAGGTACTGCACCCCAGGCTATAAAAGGAATGCGCCGCCCCCACTTGGTATTGGTCCGGTCCGACCACCACCCCACCAGAGGGTCTGACACCATATCCACAAACCTTGAGACAATAAGAGCAAGGGCAATGAACAGCGGGGACATGAATGCCTGGAAACTGAACTTCTGGGGCGGCAGATAGTAGGTGAGCACCCACTGGGCAAAGATCTGGTCAAAGATTGCGTAGCTGACCCCCAGACCATATATGACTTGAACCGAAAGTGGTATCTTCTTCATGTAAACAGTGTAACATATTAAGGGCCTTGACACAACAAACAATTTGGTTAACTATATTTTAAGAATGGTTAACGAAAAAGAATCCCTTAAGTTCAAAGTCCTCAGCACACTCAGGGAAAACCCAGGCATTGTATCTGGAGTTGAGCTTTCCAATGCAACTGGCAGGAGCCGGGTGGCAGTCTGGAAGACTGTCCAGGGGCTGCAGGAGGCAGGCTACGGCATAAGCATCAGCAGGAAAGGCTACAGGCTGGAGAAGGACCTGACCGACAGCATCTACCCCTGGGAGTTCGGTGCCGACGAGGCCATGTTCACCCACTTTGCCTCCACAGGCAGCACCATGGCCGAGGCGAAGCGGATAGCAGAATCGGGGAAGGCCCAGCCGGGAGAGACCCATATAATAACCGCCGACGTGCAGACCCATGGAGTGGGCCAGAGCGGCAAGAGCTGGACCACCACCCGGGGTAGTCTGGCATTCACTATCATTACTAAGAACAACCTGCCGCTGGCATGCCATAGCAGGATGACCATGGCAGCCCAGGTGGCCCTGACCAAGGTGCTCCGCCGCATCACAGGCCGCCCCTTCTACATCCGCTGGCCCAACGACATCTGGTCCGAGGATGGCAAGGTTGTAGGCATTCTGGAGGAACTTTCCTCCTGCGGCAACATCACAAGCTGGATCAACCTGGGAATAGGAATCAACATAACCCACAGGCCCAGACTGCCTGGCACCGACTCCTTGTTCCACCGGGAAGCACCTATCACAAGGAAGGAGATACTCTCCCAGTTCTGGGATGAGTTCAAGGTGCAGGAGAAGCTGGCAGTTGAGCAGTCACCATGGCTGGCTGAGGAGTGGAACAGGTTGTGCCTGGACACAGGCCATCGGATGCGCCTTGCCGGCAGCGGTAAGACAGTAATCTTCAGAGGAATAGACCACTTTGGTTCTGCCCTGCTTTATACACCGGGTTCCAAAGGAGAGAAGATCATGCTCCCCGGCACCGGAAGCTTTATAAAATCGTACATCTAAGGAGTTGCAACATGAAAAAGAAGAAATCAGCACCACTGGTGCTCACCGCCCTTTTTGCGGCACTGATATCAGCAGGATGCTTTATCCATATTCCGCTGCCTGGGGGTGTTCCCGTAGCTATACAGGATATGCTGGCAATGCTTTCCGGCATGATCTTAGGACCTATTTACGGCACTGCATCGGTGCTGATATTTTTAGTGCTGGGCTGCATAGGACTTCCTGTGTTCACTGGCAAAGCAGGAATCCAGGTTATACTGGCAGGTCCTACCGGCGGC
Source organism: Spirochaetia bacterium (assembly GCA_017535435.1). Taxonomy (GTDB): domain Bacteria; phylum Spirochaetota; class Spirochaetia; order CADAEX01; family CADAEX01; genus CADAEX01. Next base: position 5,144 of record JAFXTY010000058.1, read on the forward strand.
TTCCTTGTGGGTTACCTCCTGGGAGCACTGGCTGCAGGGCTGGTACTTGCCCTACTCCTGCCTGCCGGCAAAAAACCAAGCACCTCCTGGGCCTATATCAGCATAACCATAGCGGCCCTGGTTGCCACATTCGTCCTCTTTGCCTGCGGCATAGTGCGCTTCATGCAGCTTACCGGCTATGAGTTCGGCAAGACCATGGCGGCAGTGCTGATTCCCTTCATACCAGGCAATATACTGAAAATCATACTCATGGTCATGCTGACCAAGAAGTTCAGGCCTATTGTAAACAACTACCTTAAGAAGGATTGAGATGGAAGAGAACATAGCTCTGGAAGTTAAAGGTGTGGGCCGTACCTTCTCGGACGGCACTGTGGCTCTTAAGGATGTCTCCTTCTCCATAAGCAAAGGAGAGTTTGCCGTAATTGCCGGCTCCAACGGAAGCGGCAAGAGCGTCCTTATGTCCCTGATTGCAGGCCTGGATGAGCCTTCGGAAGGGACCATCACGCTGCATGGCTGCCAGGCGGGGCTTGTGTTCCAGGATGCTGATTCCCAGATTCTGGGCGAAACCCCGGAGGAGGACATAGCCTTCGGCGCCAAGAACTGCGGTCTTAATAAAAAGCAGGTGGCAGAGCAGGTGGATTTCGCCCTGGCCAAAACCGGCCTGGAACACAAGCGCGTATCCTACGCCCGGCTTCTCTCCGGAGGCGAGAAGCGCCGCCTGGCTGTGGCCGGCATACTGGCCATGAACCGGTCTCTCATCATCTTTGACGAGCCTTTTGCAAACCTGGACTGGCCAGGGGTGCAGCAGGTGTGCAGCATCATGAAACAGCTGAAGGAAGAAGGCAAGACTGTGCTGGTGCTGACCCACGAGCTTGAGAAGGTGCTGGCCCTGGCAGACCGCTTCATGGTTCTGGACAAAGGGCATCTGGTATTTGACAGCACACCGGAATCTGGCCTTGCAGCCGATCTTGAGAGCTGGGGCATAAGAAATCCTATGACTGCATATAAATCTATAAAAGAGATGATCTGGCTATGATACTGTTTGCATACCGCAGAGGAAACACCCCCCTCCATCATCTGAACGCCAGGTGGAAAATACTTTCTCTCATCATACTGTGCATAGTCACCTTTGCCGGAGGCATGTACGAGACTTCAGATTCGGTGCTGAATGCAGCTCTTATAATCCGCACTGCTGTCTGCCTTGCCATGACCATATTGCTCTTCATCATGTCTGGATGCAGCAGGACATCCTTCAAGCCTGTCAAGTTTGTCCTTATAATCGGAGCACTCATGATACTGTTCCGGGTGTTCAACCAGCCCATAAAAGATGCATTTGCCGCCGGTCTGCTCTACACAATCCGGTTCCTCATCACCGCTATTGCGGCACAGATCGTTTTCGAGACCACATCTCCCCTTGAGATAAAAGAATCCCTGGGAAAATCGACCCCAGCTGTAGCCATCGCCCTGGCCATCAACTTCATACCCCAGGTCTTTGCAACCTGGCACAGAGTTCATACCGCAGCATTGGCACGGACACCAAAGCATAAAAAAGGCCTGTCCCGCACCATACACATTGTGTACTGCGAAATACAGGCCTTCTTCTCCTGTCTGCTCTACCAGGCGGAGATAAAACGCAAAGCCCTCCTCAACCGGAGCAGTTCAGATTAGAAATCTAAAAGCTCAACCTCGAACACAAGATAAGCGTATGGAGGGATGACTCCACCAGCTCCTGCCGCACCATAGCCCAGTTCAGGAGGAATGATGAGGGTACGCTTCTCGTTCTTCTTCATGCTCATGAGAGCCTCGTTCCATCCTTCGATGACCTGTCCCACCTGGAATACCAGCGGCTGGCCTCTCATGTAGGAGCTGTCGAACATCTTGCCGTTGAGGAGCATTCCCTGATAATGGGTTGTCACCTTCTGTCCATATTTCGGAGACTCGGTGCCGGTTCCCGCTCTGCGGACAATGTAGCGGAGTCCTGACTCAGTCTTGATTGCCTCCGGCCACTTCTTCTGGATAAGCTTCTCGTCAGCTTCACGCTTTGCTGCGAACTTGGCTGCCTCTTTCTCTGCCATCAGCTTGATCTCGGCCTTGAATGTGGCCTCGTCGTTCTTGAATTCCTCAGCCTTCTTTCCTACCCGGATAATCTCGATCTTCTTGATTGTATCGCCCTGTCTGATGGAGTTCACCACCTTCTGTCCCTCTACTACATGACCGAAAACTGCATGCTTTCCGTCGAGCCATGGGGTCGGCACGTGGGTGATGAAGAACTGGCTTCCGTTGGTGTTAGGACCGCTGTTTGCCATGGAGATGACACCTGGCTTGTTATGCTTGAGGCTGATGTCGAACTCGTCGGGGAATGAGTAGCCTGGTCCCCCTGTTCCGTTGCCCCTGGGGTCGCCGCCCTGGATCATGAAGTCCTGTGGGTCGCCGTTTGCCTGGCTGATAACCCTGTGGAACTTAAGGCCGTCATAGAATGGCTTTCCGATTCCCTGGCCGCCGTCAATCTTTCCTTCTGCCAGACCTGTGAAGTTCATGACTGTCACAGGAACCTTCTCATATTCAAGAGAAAGGAGGATATCTCCTCTGTCTGTTATAATCTTTGCATAAATACCGTCTTTCAACTTAGCCTCCTGGGACATACATGGAATGCACATCAGAAGAAGCAGACACATGATAAGAATCCCTTTTATTATTTTTCTCATATTATAATAGTACCATTATTTTTAAAAATATGCCATACTGGCCTCATGGATATACCTTTTGAGATTCCCTACACCCGCATCCTGACCCGTCTGGGCTATAAGAAGTCCACCAGCACCATGCTGAGCTGTCAGCTGGAGGCTGTGAAGTCTGTCATAGAGGAAGCGGCTGGATTCATAGCTCTCAAAGGGACATATATCATCCAGGATTTCAAGCCGGCAGAGCATGGTATAGAGCTGGAATCAGGGGATATCATCACTGGCACACTCCCTGCAAAGCTTAATGAAAGCGCCTCATCAGCCCTGATAATGGCCGCCACATCAGGCAAGACAATCATGGATAAAATTGAGGAACTCAAGAGCACAAACTTAGAGCGGGCTGTCATTTTCGATGCCACTGCCAGCGAGATAACAGACTGGGGTCTTGAGTGGATAGTGAAGTATGCGGCCACCATGCTGAAGCATCAGAGTCGGGTGGTGAGCAGGAAGCGGTTTTCCCCAGGATACGGCGATTTCGACCTTTCAAACCAGAGGATATTCTATTCCCTTCTTCATCTTGAGCAGTTTGATATCCACCTTACCGACAGCTGCATGCTGGTGCCGGAAAAATCAGTCATAGCAATGACAGGAGTCAGATAATGAGAAGTGTAAAAGAGATAAATGAACTTCTTGCAAAAAAGATTCTTATACTGGACGGAGCCACCGGAACCCAGCTGCAGATGCGGGGAATGCCGGCAGGTGTCTGCCCTGAGCTGTGGACACTGGAGCACCCTGATGTGCAGGAGGCAATCCACAACGCATATATCTCCTCTGGCTCCGATGTGATCTACACCCCCACCTTCGGCGGCAACTACTACAAGCTTTCAGAATATGGCTGCGATGATGTGGAGGAGGTGAACCGCCGCCTTGCATCGGTTTCCCGCAAATGTGCGGACAATGCAGGAAAGACAGTTCTGGTGGCTGGAAACATCGGCCCCTGCGGCAAGTTCATAAAGCCTTTCGGAGAGCTGGATTTTGATGAGGCTGTAGAGATGTTCAAGCGGCAGATCCGGGGCCTGCTGGATGGCGGCGTTGACATGTTCGCCGTGGAGACCCAGATTGATATCCAGGAGACCAGGGCATGGGTCATTGCAATCAAGGAGATGTGCCCCAACTTTATCCTTACAACTATGACATTCGAACCTACAGTGCGCACCTTGAACGGCACTACCCCGGAGGCTGCACTCATAACTCTCCAGAGCCTGGGGGTCCATGCCTTCGGCTGCAACTGCTCATCAGGTCCTGCGGAGATGCTGCCTATAATACAGAGGCTCAAACCGATTGCCCATATACCGCTGGTGGCCAAACCCAATGCCGGCCTCCCCTACATCGAGAATGGCAAGACCAAGTTCCCAATGGGGAGCACCGAGTTCGGCACCTATGCAGCCCAGTTCGCAGAAGCTGGAGTAAACTTCATGGGAGGCTGCTGCGGCACCTCCCCGGACCATATCAAGGAGCTGGCAACCAATATGGCAGACCAGAGCCCCCGGCCGGCATACGCCCCGGATTATGCCGCACTATCCAGTGCCCGGGAAGCTGTGATAACCAGGTCTGGAAGCCCGGTGCGCATCATAGGAGAGCGCATCAACCCTACAGGAAAGAAGAAACTCCAGGCTGAATTGAAAGAGGGCATCTTCACCACAGTGCAGACCTTTGCCCGGGAACAGAAAAGCACCGGGGCGGCGGTCCTGGATGTGAACGCAGGTATGCCGGGAATCAACGAGGAGGAGACACTGCTTAAAATAATCTCTCTCCTGACACCCCAGACCAGCCTGCCACTTTCAATAGACACCACCAACCCTGAGGCTGCGGAGAAAGCAATGCGCCTCTATCCTGGCCGGCCCCTTCTGAATTCCATATCAGGAGAGAGCCCCCGGCTTGAGAAGCTGCTTCCAGCCGCCGCCAAGTACGGAGCTATGTTCATACTGCTACCTATCATGGGCAACCAGATTCCTGCCACTGCCCAGGAGCGGATCACTATTATCAATGATATCTACGCAAAGGCCGAGAAGTACGGCTTCAAGAAATGCGACATACTCATAGACGGTCTGGCCATGACAGTCTCTGCAAACCAGAAGGCGCCAGCCGAAACCTTAAAGACTATAAAGTGGGCAGCCCAGGAAGGATTCGGCTCTGTCATAGGCCTTTCCAACATCTCCTTCGGACTGCCGGAGCGCAAGTGGGCCAACGCCGCTTTCCTGGCCATGGCTACCCAGGCGGGCCTTACCCATGTCATCGCAAACCCTATGGAGGAGGTGCTCACAAATATCAAGCTGGCATCGGACCTCCTTTCCGGCACCGACCCGGACGGCATCAACTACATAACATCATTCGCAAATAAAACTGCTGCACCCACAGCGCCAGCCAAGGCCGCAGAAAGCCCGGAGGAGGCAGTGAGGAACGGCATCATAAACGGAATAAGGGAAGATATAAAGCTTACTGTAAAAGCTGCACTGGACAGCGGATTCAAGCCTGCAGACATACTTGAGAATATGATGATTCCAGCCATTGTCCATGTGGGGGACCTGTATGAGAAGAAGGAGTACTTCCTCCCTCAGCTCATAGCCAGCGCCGAGACCATGAAGATGGGATTCACAGTGCTGGAGCCCCTTCTCAACTCTGCAAACCGGGAGAAGAAAGGAAAGATTCTCTTTGCCACTGTGGAGGGAGACATCCACGACATAGGTAAGAACATTGTTATCCTTATGCTCCGTAATTACGGCTTTGAGGTCATAGACTTAGGAAAGGATGTGAAGGCATCAAAGATTGTGGAGGCGGCCGAAAGAGAAAAGCCGGACATCATTGCGCTGTCTGCCCTCATGACCACCACTATGATAAGAATGCCGGAAGTGATAGAACAGGCCAAGCTGTCGGCCATAAAGGCAGCATTCATGGTGGGCGGCGCAGTTGTCACCGAGGATTGGGCTCAGTCCATAGGCGCCCACTACTCTGCCAACGGTGTGGAAGCAGTGAAGAAAGCCCAGGAGTTGATAAAATGAGTTCAAAGAATTTTTCATTTGCAGCAAAAGTCAAAGAGAGCAGCGATATACGCAGGATCATCTCGGTCATCAACGAGTACAACGGCATTGTCAAGAAGGTGCTCTACAACAGCCGCATAGACTCAAGCATCGCCTTCTTCGAGATTGCGAATTTCTCAAACGAGCTTATGGCTGGCCTGATGCAGTCCGACTATATCCTCTCAACCGTGCAGGAGCCTCTCTTCATCAAGATAAAAATTCATCTTCCCCGGAGAGCCAGGGCCATTTCCGAGATTCTTACCCACGCTGACGATGCAGGAGTCATCATCACCCTGATGGAGTTCGACACCCAGGAGACCAAGAAGGACGACACACTGGTGCTCATGCTGAACGCAGTGGAGAGCCAGAGCGTGAAGGCATTCCTGGATTATCTCAAGACAACATATGCCATCGACATTGTGGAGTACACCCCCAACAACGAGGACCTGGACAACACAATCTTCTATATTACTTATGCAAACAGAATACGCCGCTTTGCCCATGACCAGGGGGATCACTTTGTCCTCAGCTTCCTGGCCGACATAAACAGCATAGCCTTCGAGCTCAAGAAACTGGGATACGACCCGGAAGATATCTTCATGAAGATCTACGAGAACGGCGAGACTCTCAACAATACACTGGGAGAGAATTTCTATGCCGATTACCAGGTCATCCAGCTCAAACCAGATACATCGCTGCACTGCTTCCAGCTTCCCTGCGGAGGCAATGTCTATATCCTTGAGAATGACACAGAATCGCTGATGATCGACACAGGCTACGGCATCTACCACGATGACATAATGAGGATGTGCCAGCATTTCGGCCTCTGGCAGAATGATAAGAAGAAAAAACTCTTCATCTCCCATGGTGATGCAGACCACTGCGGTGGAGCCGGCTATATAGGCATGGTACCCTACTCCCACCCGGAGACCATAGACCTGATCCGCAGCGGAAACCGGGCCTACAAGTCTGTGACAGAGGGCTCCAAGCTGGAGCAGATCTACACAACCATGATCGGAACCTTCTCCAAATGGCTGCCGCCGGACTCATATCAGAAGTTCCAGCCATCAGATAAAGACAAGGTGGGGGCATTCCCCGTGTTCGGCTCCCTTAAAGCCTGCGGCTACACATTCACAGTGCTGGAAAGTCATGGCGGCCACCAGTATGGCCAGCTCTTCCTGCTCAATGAGGAAGCTGGTTTATTCTTCACAGTGGACAGCTGTCTGAACCTCAAGAGCATCTCCCCGGAGCGGACCAAGTACAACCAGCTGGCAGACCTCTTCATGACATCGGTGAACGTGGACAGCGACCTGGCCCGGAAGGAGCGGAAGGACCTCCTGGAAATTGCCTCAGACCTGACAGCCAAGAGCAGTAAGCCTTTCTATATATGCTGCGGCCATGGTGCCATCTCTACTATAAAGGATGGGAAACTGACCGCTTTCGGACAGACGACCCGTTATACCCACGGCTGACACAAGTTTTTGTATCATTTTGACTCACCATGCAGGTTAAAACAGCCTGTGTGTCATTATTACCCAATATCACTTATTGCTCTCTTGTCATAACGACACACATGGCCCGAATAGATTTCTTTATAACATAATGATTTATAAACTTTTTTAAAAAATTTTTTGCCTTGGCACGAAAAATGCAGTATATTTAGTGAAAACAAAAATTGAAATACCATTTGGAGGGTAACAATATGACAAACACAATGACACTTAGACCAATGCACAAAACAGCAGTTCCATTCTGGGACACATTCTTCGACGACTTCTTCGCACCAGTTGAGCAGGCAGGAAGTTCAAGAACTCCATTGACCGACATCAAGGAGACACCTACCGAATATGTATTTGAGACAGAATTCCCTGGCTTCAAGGAAGATGAACTTGAGGTCAAGATTGATAAGAACCATCTGACACTGAAGGCCGAGAAGAAGGCAAAGGAAGAGCAGAAGGATTCCAAGACCCACTACATCATGAGCGAACGGTATGAGAAATTCTCAAGATCCTTCACACTGCCAGACAATGTCGATGCAGAGAAGATCAAAGCTACATTCGAAGATGGCCTGCTGAAGCTGGAAGTTCCAAAGATGGAAAAAGCTATGCCTAAGACAATCAAAATCAACTGATATCGCGTCCCCCGTTGCGATACCATAAAGGGCTGCCTGCAAGGGCAGCCTTTTTTTTATCCTTGCATTTTTTCCCAATACCCACTATTCTGTGAATGATGAAATCTGCATTTATTACAGTGGCAGGACGCCCATCGGCAGGCAAATCCACACTGGTCAACACAATATGCGGCCATAAGGTTGCCATTGTATCTAGGACACCCCAGACCACCAAGAACAAGATACGGGGCATCTATACCGTCCCGGAGGGACAGTTCGTATTCCTGGACACCCCCGGCTACTACGACAGCGATAAGAAATCCAACCTAGCACTCCAGGAGATAACCCTGTCGGCCCTGGATGATTCCGACCTTATCCTTTACGTCACAGACATGACCCGGGAGCCTGGCAAAGAAGAGGAGATACTGGCCGGTATAGTGACCAAGACTCATCGCCCCCTTTTTGTCGCCCTGAATAAATGCGACACACTTACCGAGGAGCAGGGCGATGATGCGGCAAAGGCAATTGCAGAGCGGAAAGCTTTTTTCACACAAGCCCTCAATATTCCTGAATCACATATTTTCTCAATCTCTGCCCGGACCGGCGACGGCACTCAGGAGCTGCTCAAAGCACTGATGGCTGCAGCCCCAGAAGGGCCTATGATGTACCCTGAGGAGTACTACACCGACCAAGAGGTGGATTTCCGCATCAGCGAGATAATCAGGGAGAAAGTGATAAACCGGACCCAGGACGAGATTCCTCACTGCATCAGGGTGAATATCCAGGATATGGAGATGAAGGAAGAGAACGGCATGGAGCGGCTGTGGGTCCGGGCATTCCTGACAGTGGACACCGAGAGCCAGAAGCGGATCCTCATAGGGCACAACGGTGAGATGATAGGAAAGATCCGGAAGGCTGCCATGCGTGAGATAAAAGACACATTCCCTTACTCTGTCCATCTGGACATGAAGGTTAAGGCCGATAAAAAAAGACATTAAAGGAGATTGAAACATGGTTAAAATATTATCACTTGGCGGATCAATCGTTGCTCCCGACGGAGTGGACACCGCATTCTTAAAGAAGTTCAAAACATTGGTGGAAGGATATTTGGCAAAGGATCCAGAGCGGAAGCTGATCCTGGTAATAGGCGGAGGCGCTCCTGCCCGGGTTTATCAGAAGGCATTCCGGGAGATAGAGCCCAATGCACCGGCAGATGTGCAGGACTGGATCGGAATTACAGCTACAAGGCTCAATGCTCAGCTGGTTAAATCTATATTCGGTGACCTTTGCAAGGATCCAGTAGTCACTGACCCATCTGCAGACATATCATTCACCGGCCGTATACTTGTAGGCGCCGGCTGGAAACCAGGCTTCTCCACCGATTTCGATGCAGTGTATCTGGCAGAGCGGTTCGGAGGCAAGACTGTGGTCAACCTGTCAAATATCGTAAAAGTGTATTCTGATGATCCTAAGAAAAATCCGGATGCAAAGCCGCTAGACAAGATAAACTGGGTTGATTTCCAGAAGATAGTGGGAACCGAATGGGTGCCCGGCAAGAATGTCCCCTTCGACCCTATCGCCGCCCAGAAGGCCAAGGAGCTGGCTCTTGATGTGATTGTGGCCGGCGGAAAAGATATTGAGAACATCGGCAACATCCTGGAGGACAGACCTTACATCGGCACCCTGATCTGCCCGTAAGGAGACATTAATGAAAAAGTTTTTAGTTTTATTGCTGTTGTCTGCAGTTACTGCACTGTATGCTGATGTCGAAGTGAACTTCGATTATAAGGCGATGAGCGGCTTTGCATCCAACCAGTTTGCACTGTGGGTGGAGAATGAGAATGGCGAAGTGGTCAAGACACTGTTTGTCACCGATTTCACAGGCGTTAAACGCGGCTACAAGAAGCGCGAACAGTCCTTAAACAATTGGGTGGCCATCGCAAAGCCTGGCAAAATGTCAGATACAGAGATTGATTCTATAAGCGGTGCTACTCCGAAATCCGGTGTACAGCACTTTGTCTGGGATTTAACTGACAATCAGGGCAAGAAAGTTCCAACTGGAAAGTATCTCATCAAGCTTGAGGCTACTCTTTATCAGGGCAGCAACGTTATCTACACCGGTGCCGTTGATTTAGGCCAACCAGCCCTTGGTGAAATCGCTGTAACCATGAAACGCAGCGAGCCCGACAATACCAAGAATGCCAGCATGATACAGAATGTGAAGATAAGCATCAGGTAGCCCCAGCCACCTCGCTTTAACCTTTCTTAAACTTTTTTCTCAAAAGTCAAAGCAAAATTAACTTTTTTTGCGTGTATATAAATACAGCACAATTAGTTTTTGCTGAGAACATTATTATATTGACAGATTGTATATACATATTGTATATTCTACTTGTCAGCCGAGGGTATTATGGGAAAAACTGTTGTTTACGGCCGATTTGAATGGGAAGAGAACAAAGCTCTGATCAATGAACGGAAACATGGGATTGCTTTCATCGATATCCTGCCGATATTCGATGACCCACTGTTTTGGGAGCAATACGATGCTGAACACTCTACAGAAACCGAACATCGTTTTATTGGAGTAGGAAAACTGCGGGGAATTGCTGTTATTGTTTCCTGCTATACAGAACGAAATAACAGAATACGAATTATCAGTGCAAGAATTTCTACTAAAGAGGAGGAAAGAAGATATGAAAACTGGTGCAAGCAATATTACATCTGAAAAGGTCGAAGATCTTAGAAAAAATATTGATTTTTCAGACATACCAGAAATCAAGGACTTTTCTGCTGGACATTTGAGGAATTGGACCCCTGCAAAAAAACCAATCTCTTTCCGTATAGACCTTGACAATCTTGAATGGCTGAAAAGCGAGGGGGACAAAGGATACCAGAAGCGTCTTAATGGGGTCCTGCGCTGGGCTCGTCAGCATGGGGCACAAGCAACGAAATGCATTCCCA
>JAFXTY010000059.1 GCA_017535435.1 Spirochaetia bacterium
GCCGGAGCCTGCGAAGAGTGTTGCAACATAGTCGCCTTTCTTTCCGTGAACGATCTTTACAAGGTCATCAGCAACTTTTCTGGTGATAGCTGCAAAAGATCCCTCTCTGTGGCAGATATCGTCCTGAAGCAGGGAAGCCTTGACTGTCTTTGTTGTTGTTGAAGGACCTGGGTTCAGAAGGATAGTCTTCTTCAGAGTTTTCTGAATTTTAATCTCTTTTAATTTCATAATATTCTCCTTTTATGAGTTTTCAAAATCCTAAAATGGATAACTTTAGTTATATTCTACCTTTTTATATAAAACAGTCAATTAGAAATAAGCAATATTAATGAAATATTTTCATATTTTTTTTATTTTATATGAAATTTTGGCTTTATATAACGGATATTTTAGAGATATTTGATATGCAAATAATTGTTAAAAATATATAAAAAAGGAAAACCCGATGCTGGGCGCCTGGGAGGATTTCTTCTATTAAGTCCTTATAATAAATATGTTTTTAGGAGAAATTTGAACCTGAAATGTTAAAAAAATGTAAAAACTTTGGTAATTTAGAGATATTAGAGAAAATTAATAAAATATTTTTGTTAATATTGTGTAAAAAGAAATTTTTATCCTTGACAATTTAATTAACTATGATAACATCAAAAATACAGAATTAGTTTTCTGTCACCAAAGTTTTTTGGTGAATTAAATTTTAGGAGAGAAAAATGAAAAGAAGTATCGTACTCGCTCTTTGCTTGATTCTCTGCGCTTCCATGGCATTTGCTAACGGAACAGCTGAAGGAAATGCAGCTTCCGGAAACAAAGCTATCATGGGAACATCAAGCTTAGGTGGATCCTGGTATCCTACAGGATCAGCTATTGCAGGTCAGGTTATGACACACACTGACTCCATCATCACAGCACAGGCTACTGGCGGTGGAACAGAGAACCTGAGACTTATGATGCAGAACCAGATGCAGATTGGTCTGTTCGAGACAAACGTAACATTCTACGCTTTCAATGGCGAGAAACTGTTCGAAGGTCAGAAATATGACAACCTGAGATTCTGTGCTAACCTGTATCCACTGGTATTCCAGGCACAGGTACAGAAGGCATCAAAGTTCAACACATTCAAAGAGTTCTGCGCTGCAAAAGCTAGCTTCTGCCCAGGATCCCCAGGATCTGGAGACGAAGTTGCATGGCAGGAAATCTTCGAAGGCGCATTCGACACCAACTATAAAGACATCGTATGGAAGCCACTTTCCCACAACGAAAGAGTTATGGCATACCAGGACAGACTTCTTGATGGTATCGGACACGAGACAGCAGTTCCAGCAGGTGCTATCCTTGAGTCATCCGCTCAGATCCCTGTAAGAATTCTTGCAATCGGCGGCGCTGAGAGAGACAAGCTGATGGCTAAGTATGCATGGGTTGGAAAATGGACAATTCCTGCAAACTCCTACAATGGACAGGATGAAGCAGTTGAGACTGTAACAACAGGTACATGTCTTGGTGCAGATGCTGTAAACGCTCCAGAGAAAGTTGTATACGACATGGTATCAACAATCTACGGACCTGGCCTCAAGGCTATCCAGTCTGTACACTCATTCACACCTTACATCACTCTTGACATCGCTCTTGATGGAAGAGGAGCAATTCCTCTGCACGCTGGTGCTGAGAAATTCTACAAAGAGAAAGGTATGATCAAATAAGTTTCTAAAACTTAGTTGAACACAGGGAGTGCATCTGAGCAATCAGATGCACTTCTTTATGTTTATTATTCATCATGAATTTGCAAAAAAAGACTAACCAGGAGATTTCGAATGGGGGACAAAGATAACGAATATTTGAAGGACGTTGCTGACCAGCTTAAAGGAATGGACGAATCAGCCAGAAAAGAAGCTGCAGAAATGGCCAAAAAAGCAGAGGAGATGGATAAGCAATTATCCGGATACCGCGATAACAAAAAATCTATTCTTGCACTGATTTCTGTTGTCGCTGTATGTTTCGCTCTGTTCCACTTCTATACAGGTGGATTTGGAATGTTTACCGCCATCAGACAGAGAGCTATTCACTTGGCATTCGCTCTCTGGATCTGTATGATGAGATATTCTTCCAACAAGAACGCAGGACCGAAGGTGGAACCATGGTTGCCGCACTTCTTCCTGTGGATTATGATAATGGGTACAATCAACATTCCGCTGATTGACTATGCAAGAAAGGCAAAAGTCAACATGACAATTCCTGTGCTTGTAATCGGCGTTGTTTGTATTATCTGCGCTGTTCTGAGCAGAATGATTACCCTTAAATTAAGAAAGAAAGCTAACAAGGCTGTTGAAGACGGTCCAATGTGGTACGACTGGCTGTTCCTTATTGCAGCAACATGCGGTTGTATCTATATGGCTATCAATACTGATAAGATTCTCCAGAGAGCAGGTATTGTTTATACAATCGACCAGATCATGGCTCTCTACCTCCTGGTAGGTACTATCGAGGCAACAAGAAGATCTATCGGTAAAGTCCTTATGTGGATCGGTATCTTCATGCTTCTGTACTGCCGCTTCGGTTTCCTCTGCGGTGGAATCTGGAAGCATCCTGGATTCAGTTTTGCTATGATTACAAGACACTTTGTACTTACAGACGCAGCGCTGTGGGGAACACCTATCGGAGTATCTGCATCTTACATCTCCCTGTTCCTGCTCCTCGGTGCAGCTCTTCATGCAACAGGTCTTGCAGAGCTTCTGCTTAAAGTTGCAAAGGGTCTCGTTGGTCACTTCGTAGGTGGTCCTGCAAAGATGGCCGTAGTTGCATCTTCTATGTTCGCTATGATCTCCGGATCTTCAACATCTAACGTTGCAACAACTGGTGTTATCACCATTCCTCTGATGAAGAGAACTGGTATTCCTGCAGCCCTGGCTGGAGCTACTGAGGCTTCCGCTTCCATGGGTGGTCAGGTAACTCCTCCTGTAATGGGTGCCGTAGCATTCATCATGGCAGAGTTCCTTGGAATCAGCTACATCTCCATCATCACAGCAGCTGCAATCCCTGCTCTTCTCTATTATGTTTCAGTATTCACAATGATTCACTTCGAATCACATAAGATCGGAGCTTGGGGACTTAAGAAGTCTGAGATCGACCCGACCTGGAAACACGATATTCTTACTAAGGGTTACCTGATTCTTCCTGTAGTTATGCTGGTTTACATGCTGGTTAAGGGTTATACTGCAATGGCTGCATGTTTCTATTCATTCATCGTTGCTGTATGTCTCTCCTTCTTCAGAAAAGACACAAGACTCAACCTGAAAAAGTTCAAGGGTATCTTTGAGCAGGCAGGTATGACACTGTGTGTAGTAGCTGTTCCATCAGCTATCGCAGGATTCGTAGAAGGTACTGCAACTCTTACAGGTCTTACACCTCACATCACAAAGGTTCTTACTGAGCTTTCACACAGTAACCTTTACCTGACACTGCTCATCACAATGCTTATGTGTCTGGTTCTCGGTATGGGTGTTCCTACAGTTGCAAACTACATCCTTATGACCATCATGACAGTTCCTACAATGATCTCTGTAGGAGTTATGCCACTGGCAGCACACCTGTTCTGCTTCTACTTCGGTATCATGTCAGAGCTTACACCTCCAGTTGCTATCACATCCTACACAGCAGCAGCTATCGCTGGTGCTCCATTCTGGCCGACAGCATTCAACGCCGTCCGTCTGGCAGCCGTTGCATACATCGTACCTTACATCTTTGTATTCAACACATCACTGCTTCTCGGAACCGAGCCATTTACACCTGCTGTAATCTGGGGCGTTATCACTGCTGCATTCGGTTCTTGTAGCTTCGCTATCGGTATGGCAGGCTTCATCAGAAGAAAGATGTTCCTTATCGAGCGGTTTGCAATCTGTATCTTTGCGATCTTCATGATCGTACCTACAGTTCTTACAGACGCTATCGGTATTGCTGGTGTTTTATTCATCATCGCTATGCAGTGGATTTATAAGAAGAATCCAAAGAACTACATCCCACCGGTTAAGCCAGATTTCGCTGCTTGATCTGTGTCAAGTTTTTCGAGACCTCCCGCAAGGGAGGTCTTTTTTTTTGTCTGGTTATCTGATATAATTTCCATATTCAATTGGAGTTGACATGAGGACAGAAGTTTATTACCGGGATAACGCCATTGACGGCAGAGCCAGGAAGGTGCTTGCCGCCCTTAAGCAGAATATCGACAGCCGTATACATAACGTGGCTATGGCTGATGTTTACCTGACCAAGGATATCAAGGGGCTTACCCCTGAGCTGGCAGCTTTTCTTTTTGCTGATGCTGTGGCCCAGCGCACTGCAGTGGACAGCCCTGCAGCAGCGGGGGCTCTGCTGCCTGACTGGAAATATGCAGTGGAGGTGACATACCGCCCAGGTGTTACAAACCCTACAGCTATAACGGCCCGAAAATCTATAGAGACAGCCCTGGGCCGGAAACTGGGTGCCGACGAGATGGTGCAGACTGCAGTGCAGTACTTGATCGAAGGACCGGAACTTTCTGATGAGCAGATTGCTTCCATGCAGAAATCCTTCTACAACCCACTGGTGCAGCAGGCTGAGTTCATAAAGAGGGAAGAGTGGGGCTCAAAAAAGCTTCCTGACTTCTATCCATATAAAGTGGTTTCCAGCGATGTGACAATCAAGGATTTTGATCTTGCATCTATGGATGATGCGGCGTTGGAGAAGCTTTCCGAGGAGCGTCTTCTTGCCCTTAACCTGACAGAGATGAAGTCTCTGCAGAAATATTTTGCAAATCCTGATACCCTTGCAGCCCGCAAAAAAGCAGGCATGGGCAACGCCACTGATGTGGAGCTTGAGATGATAGGCCAGACCTGGTCCGAGCACTGCAAGCACAAGATTTTCAGCGCCGACATCGACTACGAGGATACCGAGGCAGGAACCAAAGAGCATATCAAATCCCTTTATGCATCATACATAAAAAAGACGACAAAAGATCTTTGGGATAAGAAGCCTTTCCTCCGCTCTGTATTCAGCGACAACTCTGGTGTTGTGGAATTTGACAAGGACAATCTGGTATGCTTCAAGGTGGAAACCCACAACTCTCCATCAGCATTGGATCCATACGGCGGAGCAATCACCGGTATTGTAGGTGTGAATAGGGATATCATTGGAACAGGAAAAGGAGCTCGGCCATTCTTCAACACAGACTTCCTCTGTTTCGGAAATCCTGATACTCCGGATGAGGATATTCCATCAGGCCTTCTTCATCCAAAGGCTGTGATGAGCGGTGTGCATCACGGAATTATCGACGGGGGTAACCAGTCTGGTATTCCTACTGTTGCCGGCGGCTTCCTCTTTGATGATTCATATACAGGAAAGCCATTAGTATTCTGCGGTACCGGCGGTATAATGCCGGCTTCCATGGCAGGAGAGGGGACCTGGATCAAGCATATAAACCCAGGTGACAAGGCTGTTATGATCGGAGGACGAATCGGAAAAGACGGTATCCACGGTGCCACATTCTCCTCTCTGGTGCTGGACGAGGCCTCACCGGTATCTGCAGTGCAGATCGGCGACCCTATAACACAGAAAAAGATGAGTGACTTCCTTATGGAGGCCCGGGACCTTGGACTCTACCAGGGCATCACCGACAACGGCGCCGGCGGCCTCTCATCCTCCCTGGGAGAGATGGCAGAGTATTCCAACGGTGTTGTGATAGATCTGGACAAATGTCCACTTAAATATCAGGGCCTGGCTCCATGGGAGATTCTGGTTTCAGAGTCCCAGGAGAGGATGAGCCTTGCAGTGGATGAGAAAAACCTGAAGGCATTCCTGGACCTGGCTGCAAAGCGGGATGTTGAGGCCACAGTTGTAGGCGAGTTCAACGATTCCGGCTACATAAGCATCTTAGGCGGAGGCCGTCTTGCAGGATACCTTTCCATGGAGTTCCTCCACAAAGGGCTTCCTGCCATGCACCTCAAGGCAGTATGGAAGCGCCCTGCCGCCCCAGAGGTGAAAATAGAGAAAGAAGACCTGAAAGAATTGCTTATAAAAATACTTGGAGACCCTAATGTGTCATCCCGTGAGACACTGGTTCGGCAGTACGACCACGAGGTTGGTGCTGTTTCGGTCGTGAAGCCCTTTGTGGGCGTGAACTCCGATGCTCCATCCGACGGCGCCGTGCTGAAGCCTGTATACGGAAGCAGCAAGGGTGTGACCGTGACCCACGGTATCTGCCCTCGGGTCGGCGACTGGGATACCTATAACATGGCACAGTGCGCCGTGGATGAGGCTTTCCGTTCCCATATCGCATTGGGTGGCGACCCGGAGAGCGCATCAGTTCTCGACAACTTCTGCTGGCCAGACCCGGTGAAGTCTGCAAAGACCCCGGACGGCGAATATAAGCTGGCCCAGCTGGTCCGCACCTGCAAGGGCGTTAACCGCATCTGTCTGGACTACGGCCTGCCTCTCATCTCCGGCAAGGACTCCATGAAAAACGATGCCAGCATGAACGGCAAGAAGGTCTCTGTACGACCTACACTCCTTATCTCCCTTATGGGTATGATCAAGAATACAGAGAAGGCTATGACCTCCGATTTCAAGAGCTGCGGCGACTACATTTACATCCTGGGCAAGACCACAGGTGCAATGGGTGGCTCCACCTACGAGAAGATAAAAGGAAAGAATCTGGGCACTTCCCCAAGCGTTGACACAAAGGGTGCATTCAAGATGTACTGCCAGTTGGCCGGCGCAATAGAGCAGGGTCTTGTGGCCTCCTGCCACGATATGTCGGACGGCGGTCTTGCAGTAGCCCTTGCCGAGAGTGCAATGGGCGGTATGTGCGGCTGCGATGTGGATCTTTCCGGCATCCCGGGGGATGCAGCACTGGATGAAATCAGGACATTGTTTGCAGAATCTCCATCCCGGTTTGTAATCTCAGTAAAGAAAGAGAATGCAGATAAGTTTGAGAAGCTTATGGCCGGGGCACCGCTTAAGAGGGCAGGAGAGACAAACAGTTCTGATGCAGTGGCATTTAAAAAGGATGGAAAAACTGTTTTGACTATTACATGCGATGAGATTGTAAAAGCATGGAAGAGGGAAATATAATGGCAAAGGTTGCAATACTTACAGGATACGGCATCAATGCTGACAACGAGCTTAAGGAGGCATTCCTCCGGGCTGGTGCCAAGCAGGCCGACAGAATTCACATAAACGATATGATCGAGAAACCGGAGATTCTGGACGACTACCAGATTCTTGGCTTCCCCGGAGGTTTCTCCTTCGGCGACCACCTTGGATCCGGCCTGGTCATGGCTCATCTGTTCAAGCAGAATCTAAAAGGTGTTCTGGACAAGTTCATCGCCAAGGGCAAGCTTATAATCGGAATCTGCAACGGCTTCCAGGTCCTTGTGAAGATGGGAGTGCTTCCTAACTTCGACGGCAACTGGACCCAGGAGGTTTCCCTTATCCACAACAACACAGGTGTGTTCGAGAACAGCTGGCTCAATGTCCGGTTCAATCCTGACTCTCCATGCGTATGGACCAAGGGGCTTAAGGATATGGATATTCCTATCCGCCACGGTGAGGGACGTTTCATCACAAAGGATAAAGCGACTCTGGACAGGATCAAAGCCCTGCACCTGGATACAGTGATCTACAACGACCGCAACCCCAATGGATCTGAGTGCGACATTGCAGGAATCACCGACACCACAGGCCGCATACTGGGACTTATGCCACATCCAGAGGCATTCCTGACACCAGAGAATCACCCTATGTGGAAGCGGCAGGAGATCAAGGAGGCCGCAGGTCTTGCCCTCCTTAAAAACGGAGTAGATTATATCAATAGCAGGAACATAAAATGAAAAAGATTATAGAAAAATGGTTGAGCACAAGCCTTATCCTCAAGATATTCATCGGTCTTGTGCTCGGTGCTGTTCTTGGACTTTTATTCCCCAATGCCAGAGCAATCGGGATTTTAGGCGGTGTATTTGTAGGAGCACTTAAGGCTATTGCTCCGGTGCTGGTATTCCTTTTAGTATGCAGCGCTCTTTCCAAGGCCCATTCCAATGTGGGAAGAAGGTTCCGCTATGTAATTGCCCTCTATATGTTCAGCACCCTTATCGCAGCAGTGGTATCGGTGTTTGCCAGCTTCCTTTTTCCTGTGACTATATCATTTGCCAAATCTGCCACAGCAGATCCACCTCAGGGAATCTGGGAGGTGTTAAAAAACCTTATCTTCAACATGGTGACAAACCCTGTTTCGTCCATCTCAAACGCAAACTACATGGGAGTCCTTTTCTGGGCTGTTGTGACAGGACTCTGCCTTAAGAAGACTGCATCAGAGACCACTCTCAAGGTGCTGGCAGAGCTTTCTGAATGTGCATCACTTATTGTCCGCTGTGTCATCCAGTTTGCCCCCTTTGGTATCCTGGGTCTTGTATACGGATCAGTTGCAGAGAGCGGACTGAATATCTTTACAGAATATGGCTGGCTTTTGGTTGTGCTGGTGGGCAGTATGCTGTTTGTAGCCCTGGTTGTGAATCCAGTCATTGTGGCAATTGCATTGCGTAGAAACCCATACCCTCTAGTGTTCAAATGCCTTAAGGAGAGCGGTATCACTGCTTTCTTCACCCGGAGTTCTGCGGCAAACATCCCTATAAACATGCAGCTGTGTGAGAGGCTTGGATTGGAGAGAGACTTCTACTCTGTCAGCATCCCGCTGGGTGCCACCATCAATATGGATGGAGCTGCTGTTACAATCACTGTCATGACACTGGCAGTCTGCAACACCATGGGAATTCCTGTGGATATTCCTACTGCAATTCTTCTGAGTGTGCTGGCTACATTAGGTGCCTGCGGCGCATCCGGTGTTGCCGGAGGATCCCTGCTTCTTATCCCGCTGGCCTGTTCCCTTTTCGGTATCAACAATGATGTTGCTATGCAGGCTGTAGGTGTAGGCTTTATCATCGGAGTTATCCAGGACTCTGTAGAGACTGCTCTCAACTCCAGCGGCGACGTGATCTTCACTGCAACAGCAGAGTATCACGACCGTATGAAGGCAGGAGAACCGGTCAATTATTTAGGAAAATCAGAATAAGAGAGCAGTAAGCTCTTTTGCCACTGCAGCTGCCACAGCAAGCTTGTAATCAAAACGGCTTTCCTGTGGCACTATTTTTATGTGGTGCTGTTTAATATCGTCTTTGAAATCGATGGCAAAGAAAATCTCCCCGGGAACTGAGTCGCCGTTGGCCGGGTCTATGTTCCCCATGCTTCCTGTGACACCGATTCCTATATCTGCACTGAAGGCTTTGCGGCATGCGGCAGCCATAGCCACTGCTGTCTCGATAGAGTAGACACCAAACTTCTCGATTATCTCGGATGGTACCCCGGCCTGGAGCTTAGCTTGGTTTGAGTAGGTGATATACGCCCCCCTGAAGATAGCAGAACTTCCTTCTGTATCTGTGATCAGGGAGGCGATAAGCCCGGCGGTACAGCTTTCCATGGTGGTGATGGAGATATTCTTCTCTATAAGGGCTTTTGTCAGAGCATTATATTGTTCATGTATTTTAAATAATGACATAAGAA
>JAFXTY010000060.1 GCA_017535435.1 Spirochaetia bacterium
GCAGGTTCCCCAGTGTCCCACGATTTTTTTCTTTATATGCTCCGGCTTCAGAGGGCTCTCCAGAAGCGGGTTGTCCAAAAGGTAGAGCTGGCAGGCTGTCAGGTAGTTGCTGGCGCGCCACCAGGCATCGATCACTTTAAGCTCTTTGTCTGTTGCATGTTTGATTCTCATATAGTCTCCTGACTGAAAAGGGTACCATAAATAGGGGTGTCTGTCAAATTTTAAAGAAGATAAGACTATTCCTTGTCTGCCCCGATAAGACCGTCTCTGGTGTTGTATTTAAGGAGAATTATGGCGGCGGTCATGACAATAGTCTCGATGATGAGGGGTGCGAACCACAGGTTCTGGGGGCCCAGAATCACAGGAATCGAGAGGATTACGATGGTATCAGCTACAAAAGCCCTCAGCACATGGATTGTGAGCGCTGCCTTGCTCCGGGTGGTGGAGTAGAGGAAGGCGGAGATGGTCACAGTCACAGCCTCAAGGAGTATGGAGACCAGATACTTGGGCATGTGCTGGTTGAACAGGGCTATGGCAGAATCGTTGGCATTGAACAGCATGCAGATGGAGGGGCCTAAGAAGAAAAGGATGCTGTTTATGATTATTCCTCCTCCCAGGCAGACCTTGATTCCGGAATGGAGATAATAGCGCAGGTCACCCTCGTTCCCTTCGCCATAGCTGTTGCCGAAGAGGGGCTGCAGGCCCTGGCTGGCCCCGATGAATATTGAGGCGGAGAAGGTGGCGATATACATGAGGAGGGAATAGGCGTTGAGTGCGTTGTCCCCAAGATGCCGGGCCAGCATTATGTTGGTGAGCACCATGGTGATCGGAGTTCCGAAATGGGCCACGCATTCAGGCATACCACGCTTGATCATGGTAAAGGTCAGCTTAGGGTCGAAATGGAAGGACCCAAGGTACAGTTTTCCTCTTCTGAAAAGGAAATGGCAGGAGACATAGAGGAAGGAGATGCTTTGGGAGAGACCGGTGGCAATGGCCGCCCCCTTTATACCCATGTGCATGGGGAAGATAAGGATATAGTCTCCAATTATGTTGAGTACCGACGCAGAGATTGTGAATGTGCTCACCAGCTCCGGAATGCCGTCGTTCCTGGCAAATCCCAGAAGAGTTCCGTTCAGGAAGCAGGGAATCATGAAGATGGAATACCAGAAGATGTATTCCTTGACCAAGGGATAGAATGTATCAGTGGCCCCCAGCAGTCGGGCGATGAACCCTGCAAGGAGGGTTCCTGCAAGGAAGAGGAAAAAGCTGATAGCTGTATTCAGGACCAAGACAAGGCGGAAAACCTGGTTTGCCCCCTCAAAATCTTTCCGTCCCACCCTGATGGCAGTGACAGTGAGCCCTCCGATGGTGGTGAGCATGATCACAGACTCAAAGAACATGATGAAGGGGAAGGAGATGTTGATGGCACCCACCGCGTTGATTCCCACTCCGTGGCCTACAAAGATGCCGTCCACGATGGAGAAGAGGAAAATGCTCACCATGCTGAGTATGGATGGGAGAGTGTAGCGTATGAGCTTGCGGGTCTGGTCTTTCATGCCTGGTCAGTATATCCCTATTGACAAATTTTGTAAAATCATTAAATTTATTATACTTGTATTAGAATCTGCCCCGACTGTGCAGTTATGAGTCCGTTACCTTCATACCTGCCTGCTTCTAACAGACTGGAGCAGTGAAATTTTTATAAAGGACTATGAAATGAAAACTATCTTTGTTAAACCAAAAGATGTTGTCAGAAAATGGTACGTGCTGGACGCCGAGGGTGTTCCTCTGGGACGCGTGGCTGTAAAGGCTGCTAACCTTGCAAGAGGTAAGCACAAGGCATGCTATGTTCCTCATCAGGAGATCGGCGACTTCGTCATCATCATCAATGCTGAGAAAGCAATTGTAACTGGCGGCAAAGAAAATAAAAAGATTTACTACAACTACTCTGGATATCCAGGCGGAATGAGAGCAGAGACCTACAAGGCTGTCCTCGAGAAGAAGCCTACTTATCCGATGGAAAGAGCTGTAAAGGGAATGCTCCCTCACGGCGCTTTAGGAAACAAGCTTTTTGCAAACGTAAAGATTTACGCAGGACCTGATCATCCACATGCTGCACAGAATCCTGAAAAGCTGGAAATCTGAGGATAAGGAGAGTAAGAAGTGGCAAAAGTAACTAATCTTTCATTAGGAACCGGTAGAAGAAAAACTTCTGTTGCACGGGTTTATCTTAGAAGTGGAAACGGTGCCATCATGGTCAACGGAAAGAGCGTTGAGGCATATTTCGCAAACCCTGAGCATGTGTTCACTGTAAAGCAGCCTCTGGTAGCTACAGCTTCCGAGGGCAAGTTTGATATCCTTATCAATGTAAAGGGCGGCGGAGTCAGAGGACAGGCCGGTGCCTGCAGACACGGCATCGCAAGAGCTCTTGCAGCTAACGATGAGTCAAATATCAGCGTTCTCCACGCCAATGGATTCCTCACCAGAGACTCCAGAATGGTAGAGAGAAAGAAATATGGTAGACGCGGTGCGAGAAGAAGATTCCAGTTCTCAAAGCGTTAATATCTATATTACCGGAATTCAAACAAAGGAGGCATTCACCGAGGTGTCAATCTCGACTGGTGCCTCTTTTTTTATTTCCGATGCCGATTTCTTCTCTTTTCCTTTCGGCAAGGGGGATGAGATCTCTCCCGAAGTGGTGGAGCAGCTGGAGAGGGGACACAAGCTTATCCTGTGCCGCTCCAAGGCCTTATCCCTCCTGGATCTGGCAGAGCACTCTGCCTTCATGCTCCGCACCAAGCTGCGGCAGCGGGGATTCGAGCCCCCTGTGGTAGAGACTGTCATTGCACAGCTTAAGGAAAAGAACTTCCTTGATGACAGCCGTTTTGCCCGGCTGTGGGTTGCCTCTCGGCTCAGGAGGAATCCGGCAGGAAAGAGCGTGCTGGTGTCGGGACTCAGGGCAAAAGGGGTGAGCGCTCGTGATGCGGAAGAGGCTGTGGCTGAGGTTCTGGACGAGGAGGCTCTTTTAGAAGGGGCCAGGAAAGTGTATAATAAGGCTGCCAGGAAAAAGAATTCCACGCCTGATAAGATAAAAGCGGCGATGCTGCAGAAGGGATATTCCCTCTCTGTCATAAGACTTATAACAAAGGAGGTCTTGGATGGAAAAGAAACGGAAGAGGATTAAGATTTATTCTGCCCTTGAAGTGGCCAACATCTGCGGAGTGGTGAACCAGACTGCCATAAACTGGATAAAGAACGGTTCCCTCAAGGCCTTCACAACCCCTGGCGGCCAGTACCGTATCTATGCCGAGCATCTGGTGGACTTCCTGAAAGAACGTGGTATGAAAGTGCCTGCCGAGGTGCTTGAGAGCCTGAACGACGGCTTTGTGAACGAGAAGAAAATACTTATAATTGACACCGACAGAATCGCTATGAAAGAGATGAGGGACGCCCTCGCTGACTCCCTGCCTGGTTATTCCTTCCTTTCGGCAGCCACCAGCTTTGACGCCGGGAGGCTCCTGATGGCAGAAAAGCCGGAGATAATCATACTGACCGAATCTTTCCCGGAGCTTACTGTGGAGAACCTGTACGACACCATATCAAGCCGGCGGGATTACGAGAAACCGGTCATCATCTTCATTGCCGACGAGAACTCAACAGCAAGGGAGAGCAAGAAGGCAGACCTGTTTCTGCACCAGCCTGTGGAACTGGAAAAGCTGTTGGAGGTTATAAATGGTATTCACTGATATTATAGAAAAGAAAAAGAACGGCCAGAAGCTTACTAAGGAGGAACTGGATTTTTTCATCGACGGCTATGTTAAAGGTGTCATCCCTGATTATCAGGTGTCGGCCCTTTTGATGGCTATTGTCCTCAAGGGGATGGATGATGAGGAGACAGCGGCGCTGACCACTGCCATGCTTAATTCAGGACCCCGGATGGACCTTTCCGGTATCAAGGGCTTCAAGGTGGACAAGCACTCCACCGGCGGCGTAGGGGATGACACCACACTGCTGGTTGCCCCTCTGGTTGCTGCCTGCGGATGCAAGGTGGCCAAGATGTCGGGCCGGGGTCTGGGCTTTACCGGGGGTACACTGGACAAGCTTGAGTCTATTCCCGGCTTCAATGTTTTCCTGGACAACGAGACCTTTGTGAAGAATGTCTCCAAGGTGGGACTTGCCATAATGGGGCAGACCCAGGATCTGGTTCCTGCCGACAAGAAGCTTTATGCCCTGAGGGATGTGACCGGCACTGTGCAGAGCCTGCCCCTCATTGCCTCCAGCATAATGAGCAAGAAGATTGCCATGGGCACCGATGCAGTTGTCCTGGATGTGAAAACCGGCAACGGAGCCCTTATGCCAGCCTTAAAGGATTCTATAAAATTGGCCGATATAATGGTAAGAATCGGCAAGGCCACAGGTCTTAAGACTACTGCTGTGGTCACCGACATGAACCAGCCCCTGGGCAACTGCATCGGGAATGCTCTGTCGGTGGAAGAGGCTATCCATGTGCTCAGGGACAACATCGAGTGCGACATCAAGACCATCTCCCTGACATTGGCAGCAAAGATGCTTATTCTGGGTGGAATCTGCGAGTCGGACAGCGAGGCCATGATGATGCTGGAGGAGAAGCTTGCTTCCGGTCAGGCACTGGTGAAGCTGGCTCAGATGATAAAGACCCAGGGCGGCGACCCTGCTGTGGTGGACGACACCTCCATACTGCCACATGCCAAGGAGCAGATTCCTGTATGTGCCGATTCTGCCGGGTATGTGTCGGAGATAATCACACGTGATGTGGGCTCTGCCGCATCCCTTTTAGGGGCAGGCCGGATGACCAAAGAGGATGTGATTGATCCAGCTGTGGGCATTGTGATCAAGAAACGGCTTGGGGATTATGTGGAGAAAGGCGAGGAGCTTGCCATCTTCCATGTGAACGATAAAAAGAATTTTGAGGAAGCAGTGGCTAAGTTCAAGAAAGCATATACAATTTCCAAGGATCAGCCTGACGAGCTTCCCCTTATCTATACTGTGATTGAGGATTAGTGTTTCCCTTGAAGAAGCTGGTTTCCATAGTCTTACTGCTTTTGCTTGTTCTCCCTTCTTTATGCTTTGCAGAGCTCTCTTATGACCCGAATGACGAAGTCATGCTTGTTGATGTCCCTGTCTATATCGGAGAGGAGGCCTTTATCAAGAAGGCACAGGAGAGAGCGGCGGCGGCAGGACGTTCCCAGCCTTTAGGCCTTGTCCTTTCGGGCGGTGCAGCCCGGGCCATGGCTCATCTGGGTGTGCTTAAGAAGCTGGAGGAGGAGGGGATTGTCCCCGACTTCATGATAACCAACTCCATGGGTGCCATCATCGGACTCCTCTACAGCGCCGGCATCTCCTGTGACGATATCTACAATGTGATGACAGAGTTCACCCTGGGGGAGTTCTTCAAACCCCAGCTGCCGGTGAAGGGGGGTGTTCTTGATACATCCCGCTTTATTTCGGTGATCCACGGAATCCTGGGGGACAAGCGCATAGAGGAACTGGACATTCCAGTGGCTGTCATCTGCGAAGACCTTATAACCCGCCGGCAGATTATTTTCGAGGCCGGGGATATGTATGACATTATCGAGGGAAGCATTGTAATCCCTGTGGATTTTGCACCTAAGGAATATATGGGATACCTGCTTATGGACGGCGGGTGCACCAACCTGGTTCCTGTGGACCATGCTTACCGCTATACCGACAAGGTTGCAGTCTCCTCAACCTTATACACCTTCAAGCAGAACCTGCGGAACTTTGTAACTGTGGTGAACCGCATGCAGGATGTGAGCAAGACAAGGAAGGGAGTGGAGGAGATAAAGAAGCACGAGAACCTGGTATGGCTCCGGAACCCGGTGGAGAAGTATTCATTCATGGGCTTCGACAAGAGCGATGAGATAATCCAGCTGGGATATGAGTGTGCTTCGAAGCATATGGCTGAGCTTAAGAGCCTGGCCGAGCTTTCGGACAAGACCGCTGCTGAGCAGGCATCATTCCTTTCCAAGAGAGAGAAAAACAGAGAAAAGATTGATGATTTCTGCAGGCGTTACCGGAAGACAGAAATGATTCCTCTCCGGGACCTGACTCCGCTGTTCACAGTAGGAATCTCCATGATGGGAGAAATTCCTAACGACTACTATCTTAACAACTACAACTATATCTACCTGGGGGAAGAGCTGGGATACAAGACCATGCGGATCAACCTGCGGGAGTACTGGTTCCCCAATAATTATGGCCTTGATTCTGCCCTTACCTTTGCCCTGGGAGACTTCTTCAAGTCCAAGACCAGGGGACTGGTGGACTTCAAGGACAACGATCTTCATAAATTCTATTATTATTCCAACAACGAGATAATCTACTTCTCCGGTGACAATGCCGGAATTGACCCGTTCTGCACCTTTGAGGGAACTATGGACAGGGATATGGATGAGATTGATTCCTTCCACCGTGCCGGACTTAAGGGATATATCGGCAGGGATAAGTTCATAAGATTCTCGGCTTTCGGATTCAAGGAGAACCGTGATACCGACGGCTGGGGTGCATCTGTAACCTTTGACCACAAGCTGATATGGCTGCTGCATCTGGAGGAGAAAGCCACCTACAGGATGCCTCTCCCGGGCAATGACACAATCTGTCTGTATAAAAACGACGGTGTACGGGGGAAGACCATAAGTGGAGATTTCGACCGGGTGCTGATGGCCCAGACCACTTTCTACCTTAAGCCTGATTTTACCCCCAGCCTGGCTGAAGCTTTCATCTTCAATGATGTGAGGCTGGGAGTGTTCGGCGACTTCTATTTCTTTGATGATGTCATATTCACAGCAGGTCTGTCACTGAAGTTTGACATAAGCTTTATCGGAGTGATGCCGGTCAAGTTCCTGTGCTATGGAGGCTGGGACTTTGACCAGAAGAAGATTTTCACCAAGTTTGCCATAGGTACGGAGTTCTGATTGAAGAGAGTCCTTTCTGTCCTTCTGCTGTTTGCAGTAATGCTCTTGACAAGCTGCGATACACTGCCCCAGATCTTCGACTGCCCTGCAGTCAAGCAGAAGCAGGAGAGGCAGACAGAGCAGGATAAGAAGGCGGCGGCAGGAATTGCTGAGGCTGCACCCAAAATAGTTTCCAAATCTCCAAACGGCACCAGCAAGAGTACAAATGCCAATACCAGCACCAGCTCAAGTACTGGTTCCGGCACCAGCCAAAGTACCAGTGCAGACACCAGCCCGGTAATAACTCCAAGCCCAACCGTGACTAGTACCCCGAGTATCAGCCAGAAGCAGAAACAGCTGGTGGAGGCGGCCAACTGGGCAAAGGGAAGGAACTATCTGACAATCAACGGCCATAGATTCAGGATGGACTGCTCCGGAGTGATCAGGGCTATATACTTTAAAGCGGGGATAGACCTGGCTAAGGATTTCAATAAATACAGGGGCGGCGGCACCCAGCGGATCCATGAGACTCTGCGGGTAAAAGGGCTCATATACAGGCCTACTGTCCCGGTGCCCGGTGATATCCTGTTCTGGGACAACACCTACGATGCCAACCATAACGGCCGGTCCGATGACATGCTGAGCCATATCGGCATGGTGGTCTCCTCCGATAAAAAGTCGGGAAATATAATCTATGTCCATCATCACGAGAAGAAGGGGATAGTTTTTGAGAAGATGAACCTGCTTCATCCCAACGATTCCTCCTATAACGCTATAATGCGCTCCCAGAGAGCCCGCAAGCTGCCTGGAAATAAATATCTGGCCTCCCATCTGTATAAGGATGCAGGCAAAGGTTATCTGATGAGGTAGGGACAGTCATGAATCTTGTAGTAGATCTTCATTCACATTCACCATACGCAGGGGCCTCGGGCAAATCTGACTTCAAGCGTCTCTCCTATGTCATGGGGATAAAGGGAATCAATATCTATGGCAGCGGAGACATACTCCTTAAGAAATGGGAGGATGAGCTTTGCGGCGAGTTCCCTTTCGACAAGCAGAAATCCATGTGGGTGATAAAGGAAGGGCAGTATCTTATGCCCCAGACCGAGATTATTGTCACCCTGCCATATGCCCAGAATCCGGCCAAGCGTAAGCTGTTTCATGTGGTGATACTCTTCGGTGACATGGAGAGCGTTTGCACAGTCCGGGCTATGATGGAGAAGAAGGGGTCCAAGCTGGGAATCGGCCGGCCCTTTGTCAAGTTTGAAAGCTATGGGGAGATGCAGGATTTCTTTATAGAGATTAAGAGAAAGGCCCGGGTGGCCATAGTGCCGGCCCATGTGGTTACCCCGGAGGGAATCCTTGGAGGCAAGAACCCGGTGGATTCTGTGACCGAGATATGGGGAGAGGCCTCCTCCTGCATAGACGCCCTGGAGACAGGCTTGAGCGCCGACCCGGAGATGCTGGGGGCGGTAGCCGGCGGCCTGGATGTCCCTCTGATTTCCTCAAGCGATGCCCACTCGGCCGCCTTCAACAGGTTGGGTCGGGAGTTTACCCTGCTGGATATGCAGGAGGAGTCTGCTTCCGGTGTCCTGGCGGCACTGGGGGCCAAGGCGGTGCTGAAGACAGCGGAGTTCCCGCCTTTCGAGGGGCGCTACTACCTGACAGGACACCGAGGGGACAGACCCGGCCACAAGGGGCAGGAGGTTTGGTACCTGGATAACCCGCCGGAGGTCTGCCCCCTGTGCGGCAAGCCCTTTGTGGAAGGGGTGCGCCAGCGTATCAAGCGTATCTCCAGCGGGCTTGCCGTACGGAAGCAGGCGTTTGTCTACCAGATGCCCCTTATCGAGATAATTGCCGCCAGCCTTGGCTGCGGCGTCGGCTCCAAGAAGGCATCTGATCTTTATATCAAGATTGCGGGCCAGGCCGGGAACGAGAGCAACCTCTGGTTCGGCGATGCTGATGCGGCCCTGAAGGATGTTCCTGACGCAGTTGCAGAGGGAATAAGGGCAGTCAAGGAAAACAGGTTCAAGATAAAATATGGATTTGACGGGCAGTATGGTCAGATTTTGCTGGCTTGACAGCCTGTTTTTACCATTGTAAGGTGGAAATATGGATAAATATGTTATTGAGGGTTCTTATCCGCTTAAGGGCAAGATCAAAGCCAGTGGAAACAAAAATGCGGCGCTTCCATGCCTTGCCGCAGCACTTCTTACAGACGAGGAAGTAATACTGGAGAACATTCCTGAGATCGAGGATGTGGCTGTGATGGTGAGGATTCTCAAACAGCTGGGTTCCAAGGTCACCTGGATGGGAACCAATAAATATTCCATCAAGACAACAGATATAAAGAAGGCCGAGATTCCAGCCGCCGAGGCTAAGGCTGTCCGGGCCTCCATCCTGTTTGCAGGACCGCTTCTTGCAAGAACCGGTAGCGTCACTTTTCCACCTCCGGGTGGCGATGTAATTGGCCACAGAAGGCTTGATACCCACTTCCTTGCATTCACCGAGCTGGGTGCCCGGGTTTCTGCCGATGGCGTATACAAAGTCACTGCCAACAAGCTGGTGGGAGTTGATCTGTTTCTGGATGAGGCTTCTGTAACAGCTACCGAGAACGCTATTATGACAGCTGTGCTGGCCGAGGGTCAGACTGTTATTCAAAACGCCGCCTCTGAACCCCATGTTCAGGATCTCTGTAATATGCTGGTCTCCATGGGTGCTAAAATAGAGGGAATCGGCTCTAACATACTTAGAATCAAAGGTGTGTCAAAACTCCATGGCACCACTTTCCGCATAGGCTCTGACTTCATGGAGGTGGGCTCCTACATAGGTCTTGCGGCTGTTACCCACAGCAGGCTGGAGATAATCGATGCAGAGCCCAAGAACCTGCGTATGGCAAAAATTGCATTCGGCAAGCTGGGAATAAGCTGGGAGACCAGCGGCAATTCGATCCTTATCCGTCCACGGCAGGAGCTTAGGGTAAAGCCTGATATGGGAGACCAGATTCCATCCATAGACGATGCTCCATGGCCAGGATTCCCACCTGATCTGACCAGTATTGTGACTGTAGTTGCCACCCAGGTGAGCGGTACTGTCCTGATCCACGAGAAGATGTTTGAATCCAGGATGTTCTTTGTGGACAAGCTTATAGAGATGGGAGCCAAGATTGTGCTGTGCGATCCCCACCGGGCTGTGGTGAGCGGTCCTGCCGCCCTCAAGGGCTCCAGCATGGTATCTCCTGATGTCCGGGCTGGTATGGCTATGGTAATTGCTGCGTTGTGCGCAGAGGGAAAGAGTACTATAAGCAATATCTACCAGATAGAGCGGGGCTACGAGAACCTGGCTGCCAAGCTTAAGAACCTGGGTGCGAAAATAGAGCGGATCTCCGACTGATCACCGGCTCTCTATAAGATAACGATATCCCTGTTCTGTAAGGAACTTCTGCCTGTTTGCTGAGAATTCCTCCTCCACGGTGAACCTTGATGTAAGGGTGTAGAATGTGGAGTTCCTGTCTTTTGGTCTCAATATCCTTCCAAGCCTCTGTGCCTCTTCCTGCCTTGATCCGAAGCTTCCCGATATCTGTATCGCCATGGATGCGTCAGGCAGGTCTATGGCAAAGTTCGCCACCTTCGATACAATGATTACCCTTTCCTCGCCCCGGCGGAACCTGTTGTAGATCTCTTCTCTGGTCTTGTTGGGAGTCTGTCCTGTTATGAGTGGGACATTCAGCAGCTTCTTCACCTCTTTCAGCTGAGAAAGGTACTGCCCTATGATAAGGATAAAATCATCAGGATGGTTGTCTATAAGCTCTTTGATGATAGGGAGCTTCCGGGAATTCTCCGATGCAATGCGGAACTTCTCCCTTTTGCCTGCGATGGAGTAGGGGACTTTCATATCCTCCGGCAGCTCCACCCGGATCTCGTGGCAAGATGCATCTGCAATCCACCCCTTGGCCTGCAGATCTTTCCATGGGCTGTCATACTTCTTGGGGCCTACCAGGGAGAAAAGATCTTTTTCCCTTCCGTCCTCCCTGATAAGTGTGGCGGTAAGGCCCACCCTGCTTATGGCCTGGATTTCCGCAGTTATCCTGAATACCGGCGCAGGGAGCAGGTGGACTTCGTCATAAATGATCAAGCCCCATTTGTTCTTCTTGAAAATCTCGAAGTGGGGGAAATGCTCTCTTTTATCAGGCCTCCAGGTGAGGATCTGGTATGTTGCCACAGTGATGGGCTTTATCTCCTTCTTCTCGCCGCTGTATTCCCCGATATCCTCAGGCTTTGCGAAGGACTTGTCCCGAAGCTCCTCCATCCACTGGTGCACAGCCGCTATATTGGTGGTCAGTATCAAAGTCTGGGTCTGCATAAGCTCCATTATCTTCATGCCCACCATAGTCTTTCCAGACCCGCAGGCCATAACCACAGTACCATACCCATTGCCCGGGGCTCCCTTGCCGTAGAAGGCGTCGGCTGCCTCTGTCTGGTAATCCCGGATCACCAGCTTCTTGCCGCCTGCTGTGGTCTTCCGGAGCTTGAACTCCATTGGCGCACCGGCCCGCAGGGGAATGTTGTCCTTTACCGGATAGCCCAGGTTTATAAGTTCCTGCTTGACGGTGCCCCGGTCAAGGGTGTTCACAAAGAAGGCGTTTTCTTCAGGGGCGGGTATAAGGAGCTTTTCCAGCTTCTTCACTGCAAGAAGTGATTTGTACAGAATGATATTCTCAACCTTGAGCAGCAGGGTGTCGGGCTTATCAGTCTCCACCAGAACCAGCTTTCCGAAAAGGGAGCCGCTGTCCTCGATCTGGAACAGGACATTCTCGGGAATGGCGAACCTTGACCACTTCTTAAGCCGTTTTATCACCTGCTCAGTGGGGATACCGGCCGATGCGGCATTCCACAGGGAGATGGGAGAGATGGAGTAGGTATGTATATGCTCAGGGGATTTAACAAGCTCTGCAAAGACAGAGATGTCGTCCCGTGCCGCTTCGAATTTTGAGGAGTGGACATCCAGCAGAATGGTGCCGTCGCTCTGGACTATGATAGGTTTTTCTTCTGACAAAGCCATTCAAAAATTGTAGGTTTAAAAAAAGGAACTGTCAACTGGTACGGCAATATGTTATAGTAAAAGCATGGGACAGATAAAGGAACATGTCAGACTGGACCGGCTTCTTGCAAACAGCGGGTATGGCTCCCGCAGCGATGTGAAGGCATTGATTCTTGACGGACTGGTGACAGTGAATGGAGTGCCGGCAGCCCGGGTCGATGTCCATGTGCATCTTTCCAAGGATAAAATCGAGGTGGATGGTCAGCCTCTCAAGGTTGCAATCCATGCATATTACATGATGAACAAGCCTGCAGGCTATGTCTGTTCCTCAAAGGGAGGGGCCAATCCCACAGTATTCGACCTTCTGGATGTTGAGGACAGGGGCAGGAGGCTGGGAGGGGAGCTTGGTATTGTAGGGCGTCTTGACCTGGATACAGAGGGGCTTCTGATATTCACCACCGACGGAGATCTGAACCACAGATTGACTTCACCAAAATATCATGTTCCCAAAACCTATTTTGTACAGCTTGAGAATCCAGTCTCGGAGGCAGAGCAGAAGCAGTATGCAGAAGCTGTAGCTGCCGGTGTGGAGATACCTCCTGAGGACCATGAGCCAGGGGCTTTGTGCAGGGGCGGAAAGCTTGATTGGAAAAGTGATGACACCTGTCAGCTGACTATCTACGAAGGGCTTTATCATGAGGTGAAGCGGATATTCACTGCTTTGGGGAACAGGGTTGCTTATCTCAAGCGGATCAACATAAATAATCTGGCCCTGGATCCATCTCTTGAACCGGGAGAGTATAGGGAGCTTTCGGAGCAGGAACTTTCGGCTCTAACCTTGACAAACGCTATTCTATGAATAAACTATTATATGTGAAAAAGTTTTATATTTTTATCTGTCTTATTATATTCCCAGTGCTTTTTTCTTCCGCTCAGGAACAGGATCGTATTGTCACAGCAAACGAATTCCTCAACTATGTCTCTGCCCAGTATGGCTCAATCAATGATTATGAGGCAAAAATTGCAATCACCAAGGGCAAGGAGAAGATGACTGGAATCATATACTACAAGACTCCATCCCTCCTGAGGATCAATTTCGACAATCCGAAAGAGCAGGTCCTGGTGGTGGACAAGGAGAAGCTGGTCATCTATATCCCGAAATACCGGGTCATCATGCAGCAGAAGCTGAAGAAGAAGGGTGGTGTCTCCGGAGCTGGTATGGCAAGCAAGGAAGGTCTTAAGCTCTTAAAGAAGAATTATACCGTCGCTTACCTGGAGAGCCCCGATTTTGTCCCTCTTGATGATGGCAGCGAAGAGATGGTGAAAAAGCTCAAGTTTGTCTGGAGGACTGCAGATGAAGGCTTCCGCCAGCTTATCATGTGTGTGGGGGAGGACAACCTTATACGGCGCATGATCTGTGTGACTGCCGATTATACCGAAATGCAGTTTGACTTTACCGATATCAAGACCAACGAGGGTATCCCTGACACCCGGTTTGAATACGATTCCCCGGCCAGCGCCAATGTCTTTGAGAACTTCCTTTTCGAAGCGGAGTGATCTATGGATTCTATAGGCGCAATTCTTAAGGGAGCCAGAGAAGAGAAAAAGCTTCCTCTGAACCAGGTTTCATCCGATACTCATATTCTTCCGGGCTATATTCTGGCAATAGAGGAAAACCGTTTTCAGGACTTGCCGGGAGAGGCTTACTGTGCAGGTTTCATCGGCACTCTTGCCCGTTATTATGGACTTGACAGTGGAAGCCTGGTGGCTATGTTCAGGGGAGTTCCCGAGAAGGAGAGATCTGCCCCTAAGCCTAAGCCGAAAGCTCCTGTAGTAAAAACTGAAAAAAAGAATAAAGTCCCGGTGATACTCATCATTGTGATTCTGATTATCATGGGAGCAGCAATCTGGTTTATCCTTTCTGGCAATAAGAGTCAGGAGGTGGTTGCACCGGAGCCTGTGGCCCAGCAGGAAGAACCGAAGGCAAATGTATATGTGATGAACGAGGTCCTGTTTGAGCGATCTTTTGCAGAGAATGATATAGTGCAGGTGCAGCTGGGGGAAAGCTCTTCCGAGATTGCATGCAGAACAATCGGATCCTCTGTGCTGCTGGGAATCAGAAGCGGTAATGTCCTTCTGACCCCATCCCAGGAGAAGCTTTTGGACCTGAACGGTGATTCCAAGAATGATGTCAAGGTCACCCTCAAGGATGTCAATCCAGAGGCAAAAACTGCAATCATCCGGATAGACCGGGCTTTGGAGGCTCCTGTACCGCCTCCGCTGCCGGCTATTTCCATAGCAGCCAAGCCGGAATCAATAATAATGCATGACAAGGGCAGCGTGACAGTCCTTGCTTCTCCGGTAAAGCGGAACTTCATCATGGAGGTGAACTTCAGCGGGCCATGCATGTTCCGGTATCAGGCAGACAGCAATAAGAGTGCAGAAAAATATTATAAAGCTGAAGACCAGGTGCGCCTTGAGGTGGCTGACCAGGTCAGAGTATGGCTTTCCAATGCCGGTCATGCCAAGATTCTTATTGGTGATGCAGAGATAACCCTGGGCAACAAGGGTGATATCACATCAGAGAAAATCGGCTGGGAAGAGGCTGGGGATAAATCCTTCAACCTTTCAATTGTTGCAATGCACTGAGGTGAGCCTTGGAAAAAACTTTTTATATTGTGAACCTGGGCTGTTCCAAGAACCAGGTGGATGGGGAGACTGTCCTTGCCCTCATGGAGCAGAAGGGGTGGAAGTACACCGATCTTGAGCATGCCCATGTGGTCATAATCAACACCTGCGGCTTTATCAACGATGCCAAAGAGGAATCCATCAACACAATCCTGAACTGCAAAAGCAGCTATCCAGACAAGATAGTGATAGCGGCAGGGTGCCTTGCCCAGCGGTATGGGAAGGAGCTTTCCCAGGAGATGACTGAGGCTGACGGCTTTGTGGGAAACCATGATCTGTATGCAGTGCCTGATGCGGTGGAGAAGATAGTAAAGGGAAAAACCCGGCTTGTGAGCCCCAAGAAGCCGTCGCCAGACTGCTTTGTGGAGCGCAGCACCCTCTTCACTTTCCCCAGGAGCACCTACATCAAGATTGCAGAGGGGTGCAACAACAACTGCACCTACTGTGCCATTCCTCTCATACGGGGACAGCTCAGGAGCATTCCTGCGGACATAATCATAAAAGAGATCAGGAGCTTTGTGAAAAAAGGCTTCTTCGAGATAAACCTGGTTAGCCAGGACCTGGCCTCCTGGGGTACTGACCTGGGACAGGATCTTATATATCTGCTCAAGCGGATATGCCGTCTTAAAGGAGACTTCCGGATTCGGCTCCTGTACATGCATCCTGACAAGTTCAATCCAGATATTCTCCCTCTGTTCAAAAAAGATGACCGGCTTATTCCCTATTTCGATATACCGTTCCAGCATGCTTCCGAGCCTCTCCTGGCTTCCATGGGGCGGAAGGGGAACAAGGATAAATACCTTAAGCTGATTGCCTCTATCCGGAAAGCACTGCCTGAGAGCGTCATCCGGTCCACCATGATGCTGGGGTTTCCTGGTGAGAAAGAGGAGGATTTCCAGTGTCTTATGGACTTCCTTAAGGAGGCAGAGCTTGACTGGTGCGGCTTCTTCACTTATTCCAGGGAAGAGGGAACCAAAGCCTTCAA
Organism: Spirochaetia bacterium; assembly: GCA_017535435.1. Lineage (GTDB taxonomy): Bacteria > Spirochaetota > Spirochaetia > CADAEX01 > CADAEX01 > CADAEX01. The sequence goes on from JAFXTY010000060.1 coordinate 15,667, forward strand.
TTTCAAGGGAAAAGTGCCTATGGCCACGGCAGGGCTGAGGAAGGAGCAGGCTCAGGATCTACAGAACCGGATTACCGAGAAACGTCTTGATAGCTATGTGGGGAAAGAGATAGAGGTACTGGTGGAGGAGATTATAGCCGAGGAAGAGATTGCCCTGGGACGGGGATATATGAATGCTCCCGAGGTGGACGGCGCAATTATCCTTCACAGTGGCCTTGCCGCAGACGGTGGTGTGAAACCCGGCGATGTAGTCCGTGCACAAGTGGTGAAAAGGAACAACATAGATCTGGAAGCTGCAGATGTCAGATTATCTTGAGAAACTGAATCCAAGACAGTATGAAGCCGTGGTGAACCAGGGGCATCCTCTTCTGATTCTGGCCGGCGCAGGCTCGGGGAAGACCCGGGTCATAACCTCCAAGATTGCATACCTGGTGGAGCACTGCGGCGCCCTGCCATCCTCCATACTGGCTGTCACCTTCACAAACAAGGCGGCAGGGGAGATGCGGGACCGGGTGGCCAATTTCCTTGGCTATACCGGAGATATGAAGTCCTACGAGCTTCCTATGATACGCACCTTCCACTCCTTCGGAGCCTGGATACTGCGGCGGAACAGCGAGTATGCAGGCCTTTCCCCCAACTTCTCCATATATGACGACTCTGATATGGTATCCCTTCTGAAAAGCCTTGAGAAGAGCGGCTCCAAGCGGGATATCAAGCTTTATGCCAATCTTATAAGCAGAGCCAAGGACTTTGGTCTTTCTCCTTATGACGATCTGACAGAGGTGACCTTTGATCCTGATTTTCCTGCTGTATACAAGGCTTATCAGGAGAAGCTGGACTCCATAGGGAATGTGGATTTCGGAGACCTGATCCTAAAGGCTGTTGAGCTTTTAAAGAACAACAGGGAGATCAGGGATCACCTTTCCAGGAAGTTTCAGGTGATCCTGGTGGACGAGTACCAGGACTCCAACATTGCCCAGTTTGAGCTTCTCAAGCTTCTGGCCGGTGACGGCAGGAGCCTTACTGTAGTGGGGGACGATGACCAGTCCATATACAAATTCCGAGGCGCCGAGGTGCAGAACATAATAGGGTTCCCTGAGTACTTCAGCGGCACCAAGGTGATAAAGCTGGAGCAGAACTACCGATCCACCGCCCCCATACTGAACCTGGCCAGCGCAGTGGTGGACAGGAACAAAGGCCGGCTGGGCAAGAAATTGTGGACAGCCCGGAAGGGAGGCCGGAAGCCGGTGCTCACCTACTTCAACACTGCCCAGGAGGAGGCCGAATACTGTGCCAGCCTGGTGGCCAAGGACAAGGTGGAGACCGCCATCCTGTACCGCACCAATGCCCAATCCCGGCTTTTCGAGAACGTGTTCACCAGGCTCAACATACCCTACCGCATAGTGGGGTCCCTAAGGTTCTACGAACGGGAGGAGGTAAAGGACACACTGGCATGGATGGCTTTCCTGGTGAACCCTAAGGATCAGGTCTCTTTCCAGCGCATAATAAACAAGCCGGCCCGGGGCATCGGGAAGGCGACTGTGGATAAAATCCTGGCATCGGAGGGGGAGGACATAGCCACCAGGCTCAAAACCTATGTGGCGGGCAGCCGGGGGAAGAGCAAGGAGGCTCTTGAGGAGTTCCTTGAGATATATTCCGGGCTTTCCACCCAGCTTGCCCAGCCGGGGGAGAACCTTTCCAGCCTGATAAACGAGATACTCTGCAGCTCGGGGCTCTATGACTACTACAAGGCTGAGGACAAAGAGGAGCGTACCTACAAGGTGGACAACCTGATAGAGCTTTCCAATGCCGCCTCGGAATTCCCGGCCGGGGCAGAGGGGATAACCCAGTTCCTGGAGAACGTGGAGCTGGACTCCGGTGCATCCCAGACAGATGAGAACGCCCGTGTGACTCTGATAACCATGCACAATACCAAGGGGCTTGAGTTTGACAGGGTCATCATAACAGGCCTTGAGGACCAGCTCTTCCCCGGCCGTGGGGCCGAGGAGGAGGGGGAGATAGAGGAGGAGCGGCGCATCTTCTATGTAAGCATAACCAGGGCAAAAAACGAGCTTTATATGACATCCTGCCGGCAGCGGATGATCTGGGGCAAGTCCCAGTTCTGCAGCCCCTCCCGCTTCCTGGACGAGATTCCAGCAGGATATCTTGATATCAATGGAGGTGGTCATACCAGGGGTAGGACAGGCACTGGATATAAGATAGGTGACTATATCTACCGGGACGACTACGGGGTAGGTGTTGTGGTGAAAAGCTGGGTCGAGGCTGGAGAACCTGTGGTGGTAGTACGGTTTGAGACCGGTCAGTATGCCCGGTTCCTGACTAATTATACTAAGCTTGAGAAGATAAGTCCCTGATCAGACCTTATGGTAAGCATAAAGCAGGAAAGTAAGGCCTAAAAGAAGGCACATTCTTCCTGCAAGGCGGATCTGCCGTATATGTTTTGCATGAAATGCATCCCACCATTCAGGATTCTTAGGGTTGTGAGGAAATGCCTTGAACTCCATGAGGAAACCGATCATCGAAGCTATGATAAGCACGCTTCCAAGTATCATTTTGAAAACTGGATTCATAAAACCACTATACCTGTTTAATCCTTTTTCTTCAAGTTCTCAAAAAGCTCATCAATCTGGGCTCTCCGCTTTTCAAAGCGTTCCATCTCTGCTTTTGTCAGGTTCCGCTCTGGAGGTGACTTCACCGATGCCGGGTTTATCTTGACATTGTTGAGAATCACTTCGTAGTGCAGGTGAGGGCCTGTGGACATTCCTGTAGTGCCTATATAACCGATCACCTGTCCCTGCTTTACCCGCACCCCTTTCTTGATTCCCTTTCCATAGGCATTCATATGGCCATACAGGGTCTTATACCCGTTGCTGTGCCGCAGTATGATGCAGTTTCCATAGATGTCGAACCAGCCTGCCAGCTCCACAGTGCCGCTTCCCGATGCCAGGATAGGAGTGTTGAGGGGTGCTGCGAAATCCAGCCCTTTATGAAAGGATTCGTAACCATATATCGGATTGGTCCGCTTGCCATAGGTGGATGATATCCTGGCGTTGGCCACCGGGGTCTTGAGCAATGTCTTACGAACGCTTTTTCCCTCGGAGCTGTAATAATCGTATTCATTGCTGTCGGTGACAAAGCCGTAAAGGTTCACATCTGTAAAATTGGTCTTGAGGGCTGCGAACACGATGGGACCATGCTTTGCCACAGTGCCGTCCTCCTTGATAAAATCGTAGTAGAGAACCTTGAACTTATCCCCTTTCCGGATGTCCCGCTGGAAGTCAATGTCAAAGGAGAATATCCGGAACAGCTCCATTATCTTGGATCCGGCCACCCCTGCTGCCGCCATATCGTTGTAGAAACTGCTCTCTATGGATCCTTCAGCCGCTATGGGCACCATCCTTAGGGTAAGCTTCTCGGGGTAGGATTCGTATGCATATCCGTTATATTTTACAACAATATCCTCGTCAAAGTCGGCGGAAAGGCGCAGTTCCATAAGCCGGACATCCGGTTCGTTCTCTGTCTTTATAAGTATTTTCTGGTTTGGATATATATGCCTGAGGTTGTAATGGTCCGAGAGGGCTCTGGTGACTTCTGATATCTGCTGGCTTGGAATATCCTCGTTTCTAAGCAGCGTTGAGAGGTTTCCCCCCTTGGGGACTGTAAGCTCTTTTTCTTCGGCCGAAAGCAGGAACACCGGGAACAGCAAGGAAAGAATGATGATGCATTTTGCCAGAACACGCCTCATTCTTATATATTAACATATTATTATATGCTTGACAATTTACAATTTTTGTGGGTAAACTGTACGAGCCTTTGGAGAGATGTCCGAGCGGTTTAAGGTACAATCTTGGAAAGGTTGCGTATCGAAAGGTACCGGGGGTTCGAATCCCCCTCTCTCCGCTTTTCAGCCAGGCACTGTGCAATTGAGCTCCGCCCAACCCCGTCAGGATCGGAAGGTAGCAGCGGTAAGCGGTAGCCAATGTGATGCAGTCTGCTTGGCTGTTTTTTTTTGGGAGGTTTTATGCGGCGTATTATTTTGGCAGTTCTCTTGTTCAGCCTTTTCCTTCATCCTGCTATGGCTCAGGGTGTCACTTTTTATCCACAGGAAACAACAGCATTTATAGAAAGCATTGAGGATACCGAAACCCTTGACCTTCTCTTTTCCGATGCCACTGGCAAAATACCCTATGTAAGTCTTCAAGACGGTCTGGATTTTCTCTATGGAACAGGGGAATGTACCAGCGAGGTAAAGGATGGAATTATTGTTGTCACCAGGACCAACGGAGCATCCCTTGAGGTGGATACCGAGGAAGAGACAATTTATTTTTCCGACTATGACCTCTTTTTGAAACAGCCTGATGCTGTCACCCTCCTTGATATTGTCTTGGATGATACTGTCATCAAGCATGAGCCATTAAGCTTTGAGAGCAGGGGACGTCCTCTGACTGTAGAATATGGGTCTTTTGATATAGATATATTCAAGGCTGGTGACCTTTGCCTTCTTCCTCTCCAGACTTTTTCTGATATCTTCGGTATAGCTTCTCTTGGGGCTCTGCTTTACAACGGGGAGGATTTGTTCTTCGTCTCCTCAAAAAGCTGCCTGAAAAATTATGATGATGAGCTTACAGAGCTGGGAAAAAAGTATTATTCGGTAGAACCGGCTGAACTTGACGAGGCTTTTGCCGATTTCAACTACAAGGAGCTGGGGCTTAACCTGCAGCTCAACTATGGTCTTGCAGAGAGTCATAATATAACTAAAATCAGGGAATGGTTCGAGATGCTGGGGCTGGATGAGAAGCTTTCCTCCACCGATCCATTCCAAGGCGATTATGCACTGGCAGAAATATGCTACAAGTATTTCGGCGATCTCCACAGCGCTTTCCATGTCCGGTCTCCATACACAGGAGTGCACCGGGAAGGGATAGATATTGTCCCCAGTCCGTCAGTCAAAAGCTATATCCAGAATCTGCATGAAAGGCTTTCTGCCCGGGCGGAATATTTCCCTGATGGTGTCCCGGGATTCCAGAAGAAGGGAGACACTGCATACATCACCTTTGATGATTTCAGCTTTGATCGGTCCAGGGATTATGCAAAAGAACCCCTTACCCGCAAGGAGAAACGCGCTATAGAGAAGGATTTTGCCTCCAGCGGAATTGATACTGTGGGCCTTATCCATTATGCAAATGAGGAGATTCAGGATAATCCTAAGATAAGGAATGTGGTCATTGACCTTTCCTGCAACACAGGCGGCTCTGTGGATGCCGAAATCTTTGTGGCCAGCTGGCTTTTGGGACAGAGCTCTCTGGCTGTACGGAGGAATATAACCGACTGTCAGTCTGCCACATCCTATACAGCAGACGTTAACTTTGATGGAAAATTCGGAGAGGCCGATGATTATGTAGGCGACCGCCGCATATTCTGTATTATCTCCAGCACTACTTTCTCCTGCGGAAACCTGCTGGCCTCCATGCTGGCAGAATCTGGGAAAACTACTCTTATCGGAGCAAAGACCGGCGGCGGTGCATGTGCTGTTTATCTTACATCCTCAGCGGCAGGATCCCTGTTCCAGACCTCAAGCCCATGGCTTTTCAGCTCGGTGCGGAATGGCGCCTTCTTTGATATCGAGGGTGGAGTTGTCCCCGACTATAAGCTTACAGGCTATTCTTCGTTCTACGACAGATCAGAGAGAAAAGGGTTGACTGCTTTCATCAAGAAGCTATACTGAGTTACACCAGATTGATGAAGAATGTCAGAACCAGGCTGTTTATAAAGTCTGAGAACATACCGCCCACAATAGGAACTAAAAGATAAGCTTTTACCGAAGGGAGATATTTGTCGGTGAGCACCTGCATGTTGACCATGGCATTCGGTGTGGCACCCATGCCGAAACCGCAGGTTCCCGCGGTAAGTATAGCTGCGTCATAATTGCGTCCCATGGCATTGAATATGACGAAATAGGCAAACACAAACATCAGCAGAGTCTGCCCCAGGAGCATGACAAGCAGAGGCAATGCCAGATCTGCCAGCTGCCACAGCTTGAGAGTCATCATGGCAATACCCAGGAACAGAGAGAGGCAGATACCTCCAAGATCAGCTATCTCACCCATATGGATGGAGAACTTACCGGAGAACTCCCCCCAGTTGCGCATTACAGCCGCAACTATCATGGCCCCGATATAGGCAGGGAATGTCATGCCGCTTTTTGAGAGCAGGTGGGATATGATGGTGCCTAAACCCATGGCTATCATAAGCTGATATGCGGCGGAGGCATAGAGGCTGGGGTTCTTTCGATGCTTTATCTCATCCTCCACCAGTATGGAGTCATCCTGGACAACTGCAGTCTTGAGCAGGTCCCGCTTTTTGATAAGATGTGCTCCTAAAGGGCCGCCCATGAGAGAGCCCATTATAAGACCGAAGGTGGCGGCAGCGGTGCACAGGGTGATGGCGCTGTCCAGTCCCAGGTCTTCCAGTACCGATCCGAAGGCCCCGGCAGTACCATGACCACCCACCATAGGGATAGATCCGGTGCAGAGTCCTATGAAAGGGCTTACCCCCATCACCTTTGCCAGGAACAGCGCCAGCAGGTTCTGTGACAGAATAAGGAAAAATATGAGCACCAGGAATACGACCAGGGCCATGCCGCCGCTTTTAAGCACTTTGAAGTTGGCCTGAAAACCTACGGAAGTGAAGAAGATAATCATGCAGACATCACGCAACGTCTCGTCAAACACAAATTCCGCTATGCCGGCAGAATAGAGGATGCAGGAGAGAATAGCAAACACCAGGCCACCTGTAACAGGGCTGGGGATACAGAACTTCTCCAGGAAGGAAGTTCTGCTGCGCATGAACATTCCCAGGTAAAGCACACCTACTGCCATAGCCATAGTAAGGAACATATTTATATGTATCTTGAATATTCCGGAAGGTTTTTCCTCTTCAAACACTTTTCCAAAGCTTACCTGCTGAAGGGCAGGGTTGTTCTCATTCAGTATCTTGAGCAGGGTCTCTTCGGCCTCGGGCACCAGTTTGTCTGATGCCACAAGCACTGCGGTCACAGCAATGGTGGGGATATCTGTGTTCTGACCACGGTAGCTGCCGGCTGGAATAGTGCTTTTTGTATAGACAGGGTTTGTCTCAATTATTCTGTCGCGTATTTCTTCGGACAACGGAATGAAGCGTATATCCAGGTCATTGGAAACATTTGTTATAGACAGTACAGGAATGCCGGCAGTCAGAAAGAAGGCATCTATTTCTCCGGAAGCCAGCGCAGCATCTGCATCGGCAAAGGAGAGAGGTGTTTCTATGATATCATACAGATGGATATTGGCGGCATCCAGAATATCAATGGCATTCTTACGTCCACCGGAATCCAGTTCACCCAGAGAGAGCCGCTTGCCCCTGAGGTCTTTGACTTCTTTGATATTTGAACTGGCAGGAACTACTATGTGGCAGCTTTCGGGATACAGACCTGTGATCACATGGAATCCTTCCTGCCTGTTTCCTGTAAGCAGGTTGTTCTGAGTCATGGCAATATCAAGGAAGTCCCGGCTTATAAGGCGGATATTTGCAGCAGCACCCCCGGTGGACACAACTTCGATGCCATACTCTGTCTTCTGGCGTACAAGCTTGTCCAAAGCCAGGCCGTAGCTGTAGTAGTTGCCTCCTATGTTGCCGGTTCCAAGTTTTAATGTTTTTCCTGCATTCTCTTTCCCGGAGCAGCTGGTAAAAAGGCAGACTGCCAGAACGAAGCATAAAGCTGCAACTATTGCTTTTTTCTTCATATTACCTACTTTTTATAAGTTTCTAAATCCAGCTCTTTTTCACTGGCGGCAATCATGACTGTTGCGGCGATATCTCCGTTTACATTGGAGGCTGTAAGAATTCTGTCGATAACATTGTAGATACCGATGATAAAGCCTATTGCTGCTGTAGAAATTCCTAAGGAAGAGAGAATTGTGGCCATGACCACAATGCCGCAGTTAGGAACACCTGGAGTTCCGATGATCAGAAGGAAAGTAAGAACTGCTATCTTTATACATGCTGATGTGTCAAGGTCGACTCCGCACATTTTGGCAAGGAGAATGACGATGATAATATTATTCATAGCACCAGCATTCATGTTTATGGTGGCACCCAGAGGAATGGCGAAGGAGGTGATTTTCTTCGATGCACCCAGCCTTTTCTGGCAGAAGTCAATGGTCATGGGGATGCAGGCACTGCTGCTTGACAGGGTGAATGGTGTCAGCAGATACCCAAAGGTCTTTTTTACGTATGGCATCGGCGAGACATGTCCACCCAGGGCGATGATGAAGCAATAGAGGAAATAAAGGATAATAGCACCTGTGACAGTTGCCAGCAGATAAGTGAGCAAGACAAGCAGCGTGGACATTTCACAGGAGAACACCAGAAGAGCCATGGAGGCAAAGGCAACCAGAGGCATGAAGGTGATGATGATTTCCATCATCTTGAGTAAAAGGGAGTTGGCCTCGTTTAAGAAGCTCCTTAGTGAATTGATTTTATCACCTAGTATGTTCAGGGCTGATCCGGCAAGTACTGCGACAAAAATAATCTGGAGCATGTTGCTTTCAAGAACAGGCAGAACCATATTGCTAGGGATGATGCCCAGCAGAATCGTCTTCACTGAGACATCGGCTGTGTTATGAATATCCTGCGGCAATGCAGAAAGGTTTTCAGGAAGTGCAGGCACTCCACCGCCGAAGAATAATTTGGCCAGTCCGAATCCGATTAGAATTGCCACAACTGTAGTGGCAAAGTAGGTGCCCACAACCTTGCCGCCGATTCTTCCCGCCTCTTTGCTGCCCGACAGCCCGGAGAGGCTGGTTGCGATGGAGAAGAACACCAACGGTGCCAGCATAAGGGAAATAGCATTTAGGAAAAGGGTCTGTATTACAGAGAAAATATTATCGGCAACAAATCCCGATACTGCCTGGGGCAGCCATTTCATTCCCAGTCCCACAAAGAATCCCAGAATCATGAAGGCGAAGGTGAAAGCCACTTTCCGGCTGTCGGTCCTGTGGGTATGGATGATTATTATATTGTTGCCATTGCGGCGGCTGAAGCTTAAGTCGGCCTGGTAGGTGCGGAAAATCAGATCCCGGTAGTAATCCTCGCTCTCTATATCCCAGCTTTGTATGGATTCAAAGGGATTATATGCCTCCCCGTGGGATGAGATTGTGACTGTCACATCACCGAACAGCTTATTTATCTTTGCCTTGACAGTCTGTCCTCCATTCTCATAGAGCCGGACAATAATCTCTTCCAGAAGCAGGATAGTGCTTGCCACTTCTTTTGAGGATGCTTTCATCTCTAAAAGCCGTTTCCGCAGTTTCTCGCTCTGCTCGCTGATTTTATCAAGGGGGATTAAAAATTTATTTTCTTCCTGATGTCCCTTTCTGTTCATTTGTGTCCTATGCATTCTCCCATCTTTACAGGGGTTTCAAAATATTTCTTTGGCACTGAGAGTTTGTTCTTCTCTATTAGAAGGATAACAGTTGAGCCACCATATTCAAAGTAGCCTTTCTCCAGGCCCCGCTCCGCTTTTCCCTCCTGCTCCAGGTTCACGATACGGCCCACCAGCATGGCTCCAACCTCCATCTGCACCACTTTGCCGAACTCCTTCGATTCAATGACAGTATACTCACGGCAGTTCTGGGCAAATACTGGAAAGGTTTCCAGCGCTATCGGACGTACAGTGTGCAAGATGCCAGGGATAAAGATATTTGGTCCTTTTGTCCCGGAGACAGGGTAGGCATACCGGTGGTAATTGTCCACACAGAGGCGGAACACCAGGCACCAGCCGCCGTTGTATCGGGATGCCAGTTCTTTGTCATTCAAAAGAGAGGTTATGGTATAGGCCGACTGCTTTATGGGGACCACAGTTCCCTCGTCATTTATGGGATAGGCAGAGAGGAGCCCGTCGCATGGAGCGCACATATGATCCGGGTTCATATCGAAAGGGCGCTTTCCATCTTTAATCCTGCGTCGGAAGAACTGGTTGAAGGTTTTTATTCCATCCAGCTCGTAGTCATTGCAATTTATGTTGTTCTTTTTGACAAAGCCTTTTATGAGGAATGATGACAGGGGTGAATCCATGAATGAGCCACAGAGCTTTGAGATAGCACGGGATGCAAGAATCTTTAAAACGCATCTTCCGGCGGCAGTTTTATATAAGAAGGTGAGCCCGTCCATGGCAGTCAGTGCTTATCAGCGGTTTTTAAGGAATATGAATATAAGGCCCAGTACAATAGCCTCGGCTGCACCGAAAGCAATCATCACAAGCACATCTTTTGTGGTAGGTTTTTTAACCCTTATATCAGAGATGAACAGGATGCCCATGATAACCATAAGCAGAGAGTAGAGGAGGGTGAAATCCATGCTGAACACTATGTGGCACAGAAGGACAGTGGGGAACACAAGGGCGGCGCTGGTCACAGGGAGTCCATGGAAGAACTTGTCTGAAGAATTGTCAGAGTTCTGCCGCTCCTCCTCCAGCACATTGAAGAAGGCCAGACGGATCAAAGCTGCCAAGGTATAGAATGTGGCAGTTATAGTGAAAGCGATTTTCACACCCATAGCCCGTTCGGTGATCTTTAAGAAGAAGATAGTGCTGGGCAATGTCTCGTAGTAGATGCTGCTCCGCATCATGGCAATGCCGATACATGCAGGCAGCACACCGAATGCCACCAGGTCAGAGAGAGAGTCGATCTGGATTCCGAATTTTTTCATCCGCTCGGTCCGGTTCTTCTTGGTCCGGGCCACCTTGCCGTCAAAGGCATCGCACAGTCCGCAGAACAGGAGGAAAAGCATTCCGATATAGGGATGCCCGATGTTGTTCAGGCAGAAGATAATTCCGCATGTGGCGGAAATCATGGAAAGATATGTAAGGATGACTGTGTAATCATAAAAACCAATCATGGCTCAACCTCGCTTTTTCTTCTGTGCTGTATAAACCGGATGAATATATACCCTAATATTACTATAAAAAGTGTTACTATGCTACAGATATAGAAAGAAATTCCTCGGCTTGCCACAGCCAGTCCCACAGCCATGTCATCTGTCATCAGCATGGAATAGCCGAAGAACATGATGAATTCAGAGATTCCGACAGCACCGGGTATAGGGATGAAGTTGGATCCCACCACCACATAGCACTGGATGATGAATATCATAAGACCATTGGAATAGTTGCCATGGAGCGCAAAGTATACAAAGACCGGAACCAGTATCTGGCTTGCCCGCTGCATAAGGTTGAGGAGGAAAGTCTTGCTGTAGAGCCCTTTTGCTCCGGAAAGCTCTTTTACGCACAGATTGTATTTTTCCATTCCCTTGGTGAACCGGGTCTCCAGCTTTTCGGCCAGATGCTTGAAATGGAACTTGCGAAGCAGATAGAAGATGACGCTTCCAGCCTTCAGAAGCACTGTTTTTTTCTTAAGCAGGATTATGAAGCAGAGCGTCAGGAGCACCATGGAGAAGATGCCGATCAGGATCATAACCTTGCAGGAGAGAGGGAACTGGAAAAAGATGCTGGGGAAGAAGATTACTGAAAGAAGCCCCAGGGTTATGATGGCCAGAGTATACATGGTCAGATTGAGGATGAGGGCTGCTGTCACCACCTCGGCAGGGAGACCATCGATATACATGAAATAGGCACTGGCAGGCTGTCCGCCGGTGGCCGATGGTGTTATGGAGGAGAAGTAGATGTCGGCAGAGGCATAGAGGAACCCTTTCCTGTGCTTTACAGGGTAGCCCAGGGAGCGGGTTATAAGTATAAGCGATTTTCCCTCGAACCAGATGAAAAGGAGCATGCAGACAACAGCCGGGATAAGCCAAAGGACATTGGCATTACGTATTGCCTCTATGAAATCCGGGACCGACAGACTGCTCCTATCAAAGCAGATATACATGGTGAGAATGGAGAGGATCAGTGTAACTATGGTCCAGAACAGCTCTTTCTTCATAACGTTATAATATTATATCGGCAGAAAAATAGTGTATATAACCAATTTTTAGCGTAGAGGTTCGTACCAGCGGTTCTGGTAGTCCTGGATTTTGGAGAATGGCACAGTTTCCCCTATGTAAGGGGTGATGATCGTGATGCCGCTTCCCCCGGCAGCCTTGACCACCCGCTGGACGCTGTCGTCCCAGGGATGTCGTGCCAGCCTGAAGGTGCCCCAGTGGATAGGGACGACATGCTTTGCCCCCACAGCCTTGGCGGCTTCGAAGGATTCTTCCGGCTTCATGTGCACCGACGGCCAGCGGATGTCGTACTGCCCCGCCTCTATGAAGGCCAGGTCAAAGCTGCCGTATTTTTCTCCTATGCGCTGGAAGTGGTTGTCCCAGCCGCTGTCGCCGCTCTCGAAGATTCTGTATTTCCCGTCGGACACCACCCAGGAGGCCCACAGGGTCTCAAACCGGTCGGAAAGAGTCCTGCCGGAAAAATGGCGGGCCGGGGTGCAGGCTATGTCGATGCCATCTATGCAGATTTCCTCCCACCAGGCCATATTGGTGATTTTATCCTCTGCTACCCCGAATTTTTTCAGGCGCTTTTCAACACCCAGGGGGCACACATATTTCTGGACCTTGGAATCCAGCTTTTTTATTGTATTCTTGTCCAGATGGTCGTAGTGATCATGGGATATGACAAGGATGTGGATTTCCGGCAGGTCGGCGACAGCGCAGGGGGGCGGGGTGAACCGCTTTGGCCCGGCGAACTGCACAGGAGAGGAACGTTTGCTGAAGACAGGGTCGAAAAGGATATTTTTGCCAGCCATCTGCAGGAGCAGACTGGAGTGGCCGAACCAAGTGAAGAACAGCTTGCCGCCTGTGGTGTCACCGGTGAAATCGGGGGTCTTGAGGGGTAACCTGTTTTCCGGTATGACCTCTTTGTCCGAAAGAGCCCAGATAGGAGCATCTTTAGGAATGTCATTCAGAAGTATGAACTCGTGTTCATTGTAGAAAATCTTGCCATCGTAATTTGAAGCCCGTTTCCCATAATCAGCGGGGTCTGAGAATATCACCCAGGGCAAAAGCAGAAAAAGAATCAAAACAAAAACCCTGTGCCAAAGCTGGCACAGGGAACATATCTTTTTAGGAGAATTACTTTTACTATTATTCCATGTTTCCAGGGAATCTTGGAATTGCATCAAAACCTCTCTTGAGGTCAGCGTCGGTTGGGATATAGTCGCCCATCTGACCGTCGTTGTACTTCTGGTAAGCAACCAGGTCGAAGTAGCCGGTTCCGGTAAGACCGAATACGATTGTCTTCTCCTCGCCGGTCTCTTTGCACTTGAGAGCCTCGTCGATAGCTACGCGGATAGCATGGCTGGACTCCGGTGCCGGGAGGATTCCCTCAATTCTTGCGAACTGCTCTGCTGCCTGGAATACTGATGTCTGCTCAACAGCCCGTGCCTCAATAAGCTTGTCATCATACAGCTGGGAAAGAACAGAGCTCATGCCGTGGTAGCGGAGTCCGCCTGCGTGATTTGCAGATGGGATGAACTCGGAACCCAGTGTGTACATCTTTGCCAGAGGACATACATGGCCTGTGTCGCAGAAGTCGTATGCATATACACCTCTGGTGAAGCTTGGACAGGATGCAGGCTCTACAGCGATGATCTGATAGTCTGCCTCGCCCCGGAGCTTTCTTCCCATGAATGGAGAGATAAGACCGCCAAGGTTGGAACCGCCGCCGGCACATCCGATGATCATATCTGGCTTAACACCATATTTATCCAGTGCTGTCATTGTCTCAAGTCCGATTACCGACTGATGCAGCAGTACCTGAGAGAGCACACTTCCAAGAACATAGCGGTAGCCTTCCTGTGTTGTAGCTGCTTCAACAGCCTCGGAGATTGCGCATCCAAGGCTTCCTGTTGTTCCAGGGAACTCTTTGAGGATTTTGCGTCCAACTTCAGTGGTGTCAGATGGAGAAGGAGTCACCTTTGCTCCATAGGTTCGCATAACTTCCCGGCGGAATGGCTTCTGCTCGTAGGAAACTTTTACCATGTAGACCTGGCAGTCAAGGCCAAAGTATGCACATGCCATGGAGAGTGCTGTTCCCCACTGTCCTGCGCCAGTCTCGGTGGTCACACCCTTGAGGCCCTGCTTCTTTGCAAAATAGGCTTGGGCGATGGCGGAATTCAGCTTGTGGCTTCCTGAAGTGTTGTTTCCTTCAAACTTATAGTAGATCTTTGCAGGGGTTCCCAGCTGCTTCTCAAGGCAGTAAGCCCTTACTAATGGTGATGGGCGGTACATCTTGTAGAAGTTCCGGATCTCCTCTGGAATCTCGATATATGGAGTGGTGTCATCCAACTCCTGCTTTGCCAGCTCCTCACAGAAGATAGGGGTAAGCTCCTCCAGCTTCAGGGGCTGATGTGTACCCGGGTGGAGCAGGGGTGCCGGTTTGTTCTTCATGTCTGCGCGGAGATTATACCAGCTCTTTGGCAACTCACTTTCTGACAGATAGATTTTATAAGGGATTTCGTTTTTGCTCATAAGACTCTATAACCTCCTTGTTCTTATGGATAGAAACACAATAGCATGTTTTGTTTCTATGTGCAAGAACAAAATGCAAAATTTTTGAAACTTTTTTATAATTCTTTGCAATGCAATAAAAAAGGCAGGAACGAAGTCCTGCCTTGAAACAATTATTTTTTAAGAGAATCACTGCTTTGTGTAAATCAGCATAGCGTGAATATTGGGTTCTTCTGTGCTATCGGTCAGAGTTTTGCCATCTGCGGAAATGGTGACTGTTTCTGTACCGCCCTTGGAGGTTGATTTTATGGTTATTGTTGAACCACTGCGGCTCCATGTTCCGGAATCCGAGTATTTGGTCTCCCCGCCGAATAAAACATCAACAGTAGCGGTGAATTTTCCACTTTTATCTAATGTAGCAGAATCAAATGTAATAGTTTTATATATCTTACATTGCATGCCGCCTTCTTTAAATTCTATACCTTTTCCTTTGACGACTTTAAAGTTTGATATGCCCATGTGCGAAGTTAAGTCAGTGACAGTAAATTTTGCACCAGAACTTTTACCTATTTCGGAAGAATCGCTACCGCCACTGCCATCACAACCGATCATAAACACTACAAGGCACAGGGCCAGAAGAATCAGAACTGTTTTTTTCATATAAACAACTCCTTTCTATTTTTTTTGAGTTGTAATAAATATAACCCCTCAATATTTAACCGTCAACAAATATAAAAATAAAAAAACTTGCCAAATAAGAAATCTCATAATATATTGTAATTGATAGTTATTTATTTATAAGGAGAAATTATGGCAAACAGAATTACACTGAATCAGACATCTTACCATGGAAAAGGGGCAATCAAAGAGATTGTGAACGAGGTGAAGACTCACGGATGGAAAAAGGCACTGGTCTGCACTGACCCTGACCTCCTTAAGTTCGGCGTCACCAAGAAAGTTACAGATATCCTTGACGGAGCAGGTCTTGCTTACGAAGTATATTCCGACATCAAGCCAAACCCACCGGTAGAGAATGTGAAGAGCGGTGTGGAGTTCTGCAAGAAATGCGGAGCAGACTACATCATTGCAATCGGAGGAGGATCCTCCATGGATACAGCCAAGGCTGTGGGTATCATCATGACCAACCCTGAGTTCGCTGATGTGCGGAGCCTTGAGGGTGTGGCACCTACAAAGAAGCCTTGTCTTCCTATCATCGCTGTTCCTACAACATCTGGTACAGCTGCCGAGGTTACAATCAACTATGTAATCACAGATGTCCAGGCAAAGCGCAAGTTTGTATGTGTGGATGTCCACGACATTCCAGTAATCGCATGTGTAGACCCTGACATGATGATGTCCATGCCTGCAAAGCTGGCCGCTTCCACAGGTATGGATGCCCTGACACACGCTATCGAGGGCTATATCACAAAGGGCGCATGGGAGATGACAGACATGATGCATCTCAAGGCAATCGAGATCATCGCACGGTCACTGCGGGCTTCCGTAAAGGGCGATGCAAAGGCACGGGAAGAGATGGCTCTTGGCCAGTATGTGGCTGGAATGGGCTTCTCCAACGTAGGTCTTGGAATCGACCACTCTATGGCTCATACTCTGAGCGCTTTCTACGACACACCTCACGGAGTTGCATGTGCAATTCTTCTGCCTACAGTAATGGAGTACAATGCTCCTGCTTCTGGCGAGAAATACCGCAACATCGCATGGGCAATGGGAGTGAAGGGCATTTCAACCATGACTCCTGAACAGTACCGCAAGGCTGCAGTGGACGCAGTGCGCCAGCTTTCCATCGATGTGGGAATTCCACAGAGCCTTAAGGGAATTGTGAAGGAAGAGGATCTGGATTACCTGGCAGAATGTGCCATCAAGGATGCATGTACACCGGGCAACCCACGGGATGCTTCTAAGGAAGATGTTCTTGCTCTCTTCAAGAGCCTGATGAAATAAAAGAGGTCATGCTGAACCAAAATCAGTATGACATGGAGATAAGGAAAGGGCAGCTTCTTGGCTGCCCTTTTTATATTATATTGACAGCTTTCCTTTAATCGACTACTTTTTAAAGGCTGTGGACTTTGAATTCATAAAACAGGTTATTCCCCTCTATATTGAGGCTGCAGGGCTTACACTCCGCATTGCCTTGGTAGGCATTCTTTTTTCTTTTGCCGTGGGGCTTTTCTGTGCCCTTATCCGCTATTATAAAGTCCCGCTTCTAAGCCCAATAACAGGATTCTATATTGAGCTTTCCCGGAACACCCCCCTTCTTATTCAGCTGTTCTTTCTCTATTTTGCCTTGCCAAATCTGGGTATAAAACTTAGTTCATTCCAGTGCTGCATAATCGGCCTTACCTTCCTGGGGGGCAGCTATATGGAGGAGACTTTCCGCAGTGCATTGGAGACAGTGAGCAAGGTTCAGATAGAGAGCGGCCAGTGCATCGGCCTTTCCGGGCTGCAGGTCATGCGGTACGTGGTGCTGCCTCAGGCTGTTTCGGTTTCTATTCCTGGTTTCTGTGCCAATGTCATGTTCCTGATCAAGGAGACATCTGTATTCAGTATTGTGGCTGTGGCAGACCTGATGTATGTTGCCAAGGATTTGATAGGTCTTTATTACAAGACAGACGAGGCCCTGTGGCTTCTGGCTATATCCTACTTTATTCTTCTTTTGCCTGTCTCGGCCATAAGCGGCTATGCCGAAAGGAGGTTGCGCTATGCTCAGTTCGGAAGCAATTGAAGCTATCTCCAAGGCCTTCAGTGTCTTCTTCATGGGGAAGAACTTTATCAGGCTGGTCATGGGACTTCTGGTCACTATCCAGATAGCTGCCATATCTGTACTTCTGTCTCTGTTCTTCGGCACCCTGTTCGGCATGCTTATGACTGTGAAAAACCGCTATATAAAGGCTCTGTGCAAGATATACCTTGAGTTCATGCGTATAATGCCTCAGCTGGTTCTGCTGTTCATGGCCTATTACGGCCTGACCCGTACCTTCGGAATTTCTCTTTCAGGCGAAGCTGCCTCTGTCCTTGTCTTCACTATGTGGGGTACTGCCGAGATGGGAGATTTGGTGCGTGGCGCGCTACAGTCAGTGCCGGCCCATCAGTACGACAGTGGTATGGCAATAGGGCTTACAGACAAGCAGATATTCCGTTATATTATCCTGCCTCAGACCCTGCGGCGGCTGGTGCCTCTTTCCATGAACCTGGTGACTAGAATGATAAAGACTACATCGCTGGTGGTATTTGTAGGTGTGATTGAGGTAGTCAAGATAGGACAGCAGATTATAGAGGGAAACCGACTTACAGTTCCTACCTGTTCCATTGCAGTGTATGCAGTGATTTTCTTTATGTATTTCTTCGTGTGCTGGATATTTTCCCTTATGGCCTCAATAATTGAGAAGCGGCAGAAAGAGGCGTAAAACCGGAAGGAGTGGATCATGGCATTATTAGAGATCAGCCATCTTAAGAAAAGTTTTGATAAGAATGAAGTCCTCAAGGATGTATCTTTTTCTGTAAATAAAGGTGAGGTTGTCGTCATCCTGGGTCCCTCCGGCTGTGGGAAATCTACTCTGCTCCGCTGCATAAACGGTCTTGAGACAGTACAGGACGGGAAAATAATCCTGGATGGAGAGGTTATTTCCAACCGCACAAAGGATATGCATCTGATACGGCAGAAGGTGGGCATGGTGTTCCAGAGCTATGACCTGTTTCCTCATATGAACGTGCTGGACAATATTCTGCTGGGTCCTATGAAAGCTCAGCACCGGGATAAGCAGGAGGTGGTCAGAGAGGCCGAGGAGTGGCTTGCACGGGTAGGGCTTCCCGATAAGAAGCTATCATATCCAAGGCAGCTTTCCGGTGGACAGAAACAGCGGGTGGCCATAGTGCGTGCACTGTGCATGAATCCGGAAGTGATGCTCTTTGACGAGGTTACTGCAGCCCTTGATCCGGAGATGGTAAGGGAAGTTCTTGATGTTATGATGAACCTGGCCAACGATGGAATGACTATGCTGATTGTCACCCACCAGATGGATTTTGCCCGGGCCATAGCTGACCGCATCATATTTATGGATGAGGGCTCTATAGTGGAAGAGACCGAGCCGGGACAGTTCTTTTCAAACCCCAAGAGCGAGCGTGGAAAAAAATTTTTGGAAAATTTCACTTTTAGGGTTTACAGAAAATAAGGAAAGGGATATAATGCCACTAACCTACCAGTTAGGTAGGTAAAGGAGAACAAGATGAGAAAATCAACAATGGTAAAACTGCTTGCCGCATTTATTGCACTGACAGCAGTATTCAATGTATCAGCAGCACCGAAAGCAGGACGTACCGTTGAGCAGATTAAAAAAAGCAAGACAGTGCGCATTGCTGTATTCAGCGATAAAAAACCTTTCGGATATGTGGACGAGAATGGAGTTTATCAGGGTTATGATGTTTACTTTGCAGAGCGGATTGCAAAAGACCTGGGTGTGAAAGTCAAGTATGTTCCTGTAGAACCTGCTGCAAGAGTAGAGGTTCTTGAGACCAACAAGGTTGATATTGTACTGGCTAACTTCACAAAGACACCTGAGCGGGCAGAGAAGGTAGACTTTGCTCTGCCATATATGAAAGTTGCCCTTGGTGTGGTTTCCCCTGACAAAGCACTTATCACCAAGCCCGAGCAGCTTAATGGCAAGACCCTTATTATTGCAAAGGGAACAACTGCCGAGACATTCTTCACCGAGAACTATCCTCAGGTAAAGCTGCTTAAGTTTGACCTTTATGCCGACACTTACAAGGCACTGCTGGATGGACGCGGAGATGCTTTCAGCACAGACAACACAGAGGTTCTGGCATGGGCGATTGAGAACCCGGGATTCACTGTGGGAATTGATTCCCTGGGAAGCCTTGATACTATCAACCCTGCTGTAAAGAAAGGCAACACAGATCTGCTTAACTGGCTGAATGCTGAGATTGAGGCACTGGGAAAAGAGAATTTCTTCCATGCTGACTACGAGGCAACCCTCAGAGCAGTATACGGAAAGGACAGCGATGCCGATGCTCTGGTTGTTGAGGGCGGAAAACTCTGAGATAAATAATCAGTTATTGTATTTCTGGAGCCCTTGTCTGGTATTTGTTTACTCGGCAAGGGCTTTTTCCACACCCAGGGCCAGCTGGTCGGCACAGGAGGTCCCTTTCCCGCCGCAGTCATTTCCTTTAAGAATATCAACAACCCGCTGGGCATCGGTTCCTTCCAGGAGCTTTGCTATAGCCTTGGTGTTGCCGGGGCATCCACCTGCAAACTTGATGTTGTAAATTTTTCCATCCTCAAGGGAGAACGAGATAGAGCGGGGACAGATATTGTGGGTAGGGATAGTGAAATCTTTCATTTTTTCTCCTTGTCATCATCCAATTTCTTCTTTATCGCATCCAAGTCCTTCTTCATCTGTTTTAGCAGCTTTAAGCTCTCTTCTGCTTCTGCCTCTTTTGCCTCTTCCTGGGCATCCTCAAACAGGCCGGAGGAGATGATACCTGTAGGAACCGCAACCACTGCCATGCCCAGAATTGCCATAAAACCGCCTAAGATTCTGCCAGGTATAGTGATGGGCCAGATATCCCCAAGCCAGGCAAAAGAATAAATAGAAATAGCGTACCACAAGCCGTCCAGGGCAGTATGGAATATTCCAGGCTGTGCTTCGTTCTCAAAGCGGAACATCAGCACAGAGCAGACCAGCATCATGATAAAAAGGACAAAGAGGGAAGAAAGGAGCTCTGACCGTTTGGCCCTTATTACTTTGTGGATCCGCTGCAGCGATATGAGGTGCCGGTTTGCCTTGATAAGCCAGAAGACCCTTAGGATACGCAGGTCATCCAGGCGCCAGAAAGGCATATAGTATGGCAGTATTGCCAGTAAATCGACGATAGCCATGAAGGTGAAGAAATATTTGATCCGCGCACGCCATGGCTGGATGTCCTGGTATTGATATGGAGCCACCCAGAGGCGCAGGACATATTCCACAGTGAAGACTATCACTGAAAAAGTCTCAAAATTGTCCATAAGGCGCTTAAAATATGGGGAGATGTCGAAGGTCTCGATAAATATTGCCAGGATATTGGTGATGATCAATGTCATCATAGAGATATCAAAAATATGGCTTGCAATATCTCCGGGTCTTGCCTTGTCCAGAATCTCATATATTCTTCTTTTGATTTTTTGGTATAACATCATAAAAATTGTACCTTCCCGGCAGGTGATTTGTCAATTGACTTATGGCCTTAATTAAACTAAACTATAATAGATGTCGTATACAGTAACTGCAACCAGAATGAGACCCGCCATTTTCGACCAGCTGGCAGGGCAGGATTTTGTGGCCACCAGCCTCAAGAAATCGGTGGCTTCCGGCAAGATTGCCCATGCATTTCTGTTCTCTGGCCCTCGGGGTGTCGGCAAGACTTCTGCCGCCCGTATCCTGGCCAAAGCTATAAATTGCCAGAATCCGTCCCCCGACGGAAACCCATGCTGCCAGTGCTCCAGCTGCAGGGAGATTGCCCAGGGCAACTCCATGGATGTCATCGAGATAGACGGCGCCTCCAACACATCGGTCAACGACGTGCGGCAGATCAAGGACGAGGTGCTCTTCGCCCCTGCCAATTCCAAGTATAAAGTCTACATCATCGACGAGGTGCATATGCTTTCCAACAGTGCCTTCAACGCACTGCTCAAGACTATCGAGGAGCCGCCTCCATATATTGTCTTCATCTTTGCCACCACCGAGGTCTACAAGGTGCCAGCCACCATCCGCTCCCGGTGCCAGCATTTCAATTTCCGCCTTATCCACACCGACGTGATCAAGGATAGACTTAGGAAGATCTGTGAAGACAGCGGCATAAAGGCCGATGATGATGTCCTCTTCTGGATAGCAAAGGAAGCCACCGGGTCCCTCCGGGATTCCTATACCCTGTTTGACAAGATAGCGGCATTCTCAGGAAGCGAGATATCCCTTGCCCTTATAAAAGAGAAGATGGGGCTGGTGGGCTTTGACAAGATAAACCAGCTGGCAGAGTGCTTTGCCGACAGCTCTTCCACCCGTGCTCTGGAAATACTGGATGATATCCTGGCCAGCGGCGTGGCTGTGGAGCAGTTTGTCACCGAGCTTACCGAATATTTCCGCAACATCCTGCTGATTAAAAACAATGTCACCAAGGAAGCTGTGCTGGGCTACTCCAGCGTCGCATTCTCCAAGAAAGTCATAGATACATTCTCTGTATACCAGATAGAGCAGGCTCTGGCTCTGGTGCTGCAGCTTTACCGGGACTTGCGTTATTCCTTGAGCCAGCGGTTCGAACTTGAGCTCCTGGTGACACGGCTCTCCTCTATGAAGAACTTTGTTTCCAGCGCCGAACTGGTGGAGCGGCTTGAGGCTCTTAAGAAAGGCTTTGCAGCAGCTCCAGGGCAGAAAGTGGATGTAAGGCCAACGCCGCAGCCCGTGGTGGAAGAGCAGCCTTATGAGCCGGAACAGCTGGTCCAGGCTCCGATTTCAGCTCCAGAAATAAAACTGGATATAAAAACTGTAAGGAACAGCGTCATAGCTGCCTTCAAGAAGAGAAAAGAGCCTTTCCTGTCATCGGCTTTGGATCGTACCGGAGAATGGATTCTTCAGGACGGAAAGGTTGCAATACCCTGTCCCGACTCTTTCCAGGCTGTAAAGGTGGAAGAATCTACCCAAAAGATTGAGGCGGTGATTGCAGAGTTGACAGGTCAGAATATTGCAGTTGAGGTGTGCAGGCCTAAAATGGAGGAAGGCTCCGGGGCTGCAGATGAAAAGCCAGCTGTATCTCCATCAGTTGAGATGGTGAAAAAAGTTTTTAAAGGCGAGATTGTCTGAAAAGGAAAAATAGATGAATTTCAATCCCATGGATATATTGAAAAATGCCTCTGGCATCCAGGCCAAGATGGAAGAGATGAAGAAATCGATGGAATCCCTTTCTGTCAGCGGCTATGGCGGAGGCGATATGGTGCGGGTGGACATGAACGGCAAGATGGAGATCACCGATGTCAAGATATCTCCCGATGCTATAGATGCTTCCGACCCCTCTATGACAGAGCAGCTGGTGAAGGCTGCCTGCACCGATGCATATATAAAGATGAAGCAGAAGATAAATGAGGAATTCTCGTCCCGGATGGGCGGGCTCCCTCCTGGATTCGCAGGTATCTGATGAAGACTCAAGAGACCATCATTGATGTTCTTATAAAGAATTTCTCCTCTCTGCCCGGCATCGGGCGCAAAAGTGCGGCCCGGATTGTATATCATCTTCTCCGGCAGGATTCTCTTTTCACCGACAACCTGGCCGGCAACATAAAAAAGCTTAAAGAGACTATCAAGCCCTGTCCTGTATGCGGCTGCTATACCGATGCCCACGAATGTAGCATATGCTCTGACGCCACCCGGAACAAGAAGCTTCTGTGTGTTGTGGAGAATCCTCAGGATATAGATATCATTGAATCCACCGGGGCTTTTGACGGCTACTATCATGTCATCATGGGGCTGCTCTCTCCGATTGAAGGTATCGGCCCCGAGAAGCTGAATGTCTATCCCCTTATAAACCGGATTGAGAAAGGGGAGGTGGAGGAGCTTATCTTTGCCCTTAACCCATCGGTGGAGGGGGAGACCACTGCCCTATATATCCAGAAGATGCTTGAGAACAGGGGCATCCATATAAAGGTTACCCGCCTTGCCTCCGGCCTTCCTGTGGGGGGAGACCTTGAGTATGTGGACAGGATGACCCTGACCCGTTCTCTCCTTGGGCGTACCTCCATCTGATTATTATGCTGACAAAAATCACCCCGGAAACAAAGAAATTTGTCATAGTCATGATCATAGTGGGGCTGGGAATGGCCGGGGATGCCATGATCTACTGCCTGCTGCCAGTCACTCCTGAAAGCTTTCATATAACAGTATTCCAGATTGGAATCCTGCTGTCGGTGAACCGGTTTGTCCGGCTTATAACAAACGAGATCTCAACCTCGGTGGTGACCCGGCTCAATTCGGACAAGCCACTTGTAATAGCAGTATGCCTTTCTACCTTCATTACATTGGGATATGCAATCCCCTGGGGCTTCTGGTGGCTCCTGTTCCTCCGCATACTGTGGGGAGGCTGCTTCTCGCTGCTCCGGATCGAGGGCTACATAGCCGCCCTGCGCTATTCAAACCGGGAGTCCTTAGGCCGTTATATGGCATGGCACGAGACCATAAAAGGACAGATTTACGGCATAATAACTATTATCTCCGGCGTTCTGGCCGACCTTATATCCCCCCGGGCGGTGCCTGTACTGCTGGCGGTCCTGACTGCGGCATGCCTGCTGTTCTTCAAGGGGGGCAGGGCGAACCTTATGGGTGTGGACGGAGCAGCGGTGGATACAGCACCCCGGGCAGGGCATGGCAAGGTAAGCAACCCAAAGGTGCTTGTTATACTGGGGCTTGTAATTCTGGTTTCCGCCACCTTTGCCACTATGATGGTGGCTCTGCGGGGCCGTGCTATTGTGGACTATATCCTGCCCGGGGCCGCCATAGCGGTGGGTGCCGCCACCTTCGCCGCCCTGTTCCAGGTGGCAGGGCAGATTGTCTCCCTGAGCGGCCCTGTGATAGGGTATATCTGCGACAAGATTGGGCGAAGGAAAGCCTTCTCCATAGTGTTCATGATCCAGCTGACCATAATCCTGACCCTTGCTCTCTTCAAGCTGTGGTACATAATCCTGGCCATGTTCGTGGTGCAGCTTTTCTCCGGTTCCGCATCCCAGATCCTGCGCACCTCCATCGCCGGGGAGTATGCCAACCCTTCGGAGCAGGCTGTGTTCATGAACCGCATTGCCACATTTCAGGATATGGGAAGCGCCACAGGGCCGTTCCTAGGTTATGCCCTGTACGCCGGAACAGGAAACTTCCAGCTTATCGCCCTTATTATGATTCCCTGTCTGCTGTTCTCTCTCTTTGCACTTAGAAAAATCGGCAAGGCAACTTGACAACAAATATTGTAATAAATATACTTCTCTTATCTTGGGCCCTTAGCTCAGCTGGATAGAGCAACTGCCTTCTAAGCCGTAGGTCAGAAGTTCGAATCTTCTAGGGCCTAATGCCTCCCGAAAGGGAGGCTTTTTTTTGCCTATTGCCCGGCAGCAGAGCCGGGATTGCATATCATCTTTACCGCCAGGTCGGCTATTGTAATCCCGAACACAGCGGTCACCGGGGGATAGCTGCCCAGTATGTTCCGTTCCCGGCCCCTGTGGAGCTGCTCGTCATCCGGGTCTATCTCCGGAGCCTTCAGAGCCTCGTTGTCCGGCAGCTCGGTGGAGTAGACGCACAGGATGCCGTCAGCTATCCCCCGGCGGCGCAAGTACTTGCGCAGGCTGCGGGCCAGGGGGCAGACCGTGGTCTTGAACAGGTCCCCGGTGCGGACAGCGGTGATGTCGGTCTTGAGGGCGGCCCCCATGGAGGATATGGCCCGCAGTCCCCGCTGGTGGATAGTTTCCAGCAGTGCGGCCTTGGGACCCAGTGAATCTATGGCGTCGATGACTATGTCTGGTTTTTCGTCCAATATTGCATCCCGGTTGGTGTAGTCGGCAAACAGCTTGAGGGCTTTCACCTCGGCCTTGGGATTTATGTCCAGAATCCGGTTCCGCACCGCCTCCACCTTGGGGATTCCTATGGTGGATTCGGCAGCGCAGACATGCCGGTTTATGTTGGTCTTGGCAATCTTGTCAAAATCCACCAGGGTGAAGTGTCCGACACCGCTCCGGGCCAGCATCTCGGCCGCCCAGGCCCCCACAGCTCCCAGTCCGAATATGGTTATATGGGCATTCTGGAGTTTCTGAAAAGCGTCTTCCCCTATCACCTGTATGATTCTTGAAAATCGTTCCATATATTTATTTTAACTATTACTAAAGTTATTATCAATATAAAAAATATATATAATATACCAACAAAAATCGGTTGACTTATAAGGTGAAATCGGGGAAAATATATGAACATATATCTAAATGGAGGAAAATATGAAAAAAGCTTTACTTGTTCTTCTTGTTGTCCTCGTATGTGCATCTGTTGCATTTGCCGGCGGAAACAAAGAGAAGGCAGCTGAGGGAAACAAAGTTCTTAGAATGTTGACATGGACAGGATATGCTCCACAGTCACAGATTGATGAGTTCTTCAGAATTTATGGTATCAAGGTTGAAGCTACACCATCAAGCAACGAGGAGATGATCTCCAAGCTGATTGCTACCGGCGGAAGCGGATTCGACCTGGCACAGCCATCACAGGACAGAATTGTATCTGTTGTTAAGTCAAACGGCATCTATCAGCCAATCGACTATTCAAAGATCAACGAGGATCAGCTTGACCCAGCACTGGTTGCTTCCACAAAGAAGTTCACAGCTTATGAGGGCAAGATTTACGCAGTTCCACACGTATTCGGAACATCCGGACTCGTTGTAAACAAGAAATATGTTAAGAAGAATCCAAAAGACCTGGACTACACAGACCTTCTGGACCCAGCATATGCAGGACACGTATCCTACAGATGCAAGAGACCTATCCTCTGCGCAATGGGATTTGCAATGGGATATGACGTATGGGATCTTTACAACAAGCCAGCAGAATACCAGAAGATGCTTGATGCAGTTGGAGCAAAACTGATCGAAGGCAAGAAAGTTCTTAAGTATTACTGGGAAAACGGAGATCAGCTGCTGCAGGGTATGCAGTCTGGTGAGATCTGGATTGCAAAAGGTTGGGAGCAGGGAGCATGGAAGCTCTACAAAGAGAACCCAGACATCGACTACGTAGCACCAAAGAGCGGATCAATGGCATTCATCGATACATTTGCTATTCCTGCAAAGTCCGAGAATGTTGACGGCGCTTACAAGTGGATCAACTTCGTTCTCGAGCCAAAGAACGCTGCAGAGTTCACAAATGCAGAGGGTTATGGTACAGCATCAAAGGATGCAGTTAAGTACTATGAGCCAGAAGCTAAGGCTAACTTCGAGAGATGTTTCACACCAGAAGTTATGGCTAACATGAACTGGTATCCAACCGTTCCAGATGGCCTTGAGTCAATGGAAGGAAAGACTCTCGACAAGATGAGAGCTGCAAAATAAGTTTTAATCTTAGGCAAAGCTGGCTTTGTGCCGGCTTTGCTTTTTTTATCTTTTAATTAGTGCAGGTATAACATGGAAATTGCTCTTTCAGTAAAAAATGTAGTAAAGAAATATGGAGATTTTACTGCAGTGAATGATGTGTCCTTTGATGTGGAGGATGGAAAATTCTTCTCTATCCTGGGACCTTCCGGATGTGGAAAAACAACGTTGCTCAGAATGATTGCAGGCTTTTTTGAGCCTACCGCCGGTTCTATACAGATCCGCGGAAAAGATATGGCGAATGTACCACCTAACAAGCGGCCTGTAAACCTTGTTTTTCAGCATCTTGCACTTTTCCCTATGATGGATGTCAAGGAGAATATAGCCTTTGGACTCCGCCGCCGCGGCGAGAAGACACCCGAGGTTATGAAAAAAGTGCATAACATTCTTGAGAGAGTAGGTCTTCCTGAGTATGCCGACAAGCGTATCGACCAGCTTTCCGGCGGCCAGAAGCAGCGTATCGCAATTGCCCGCTGTCTGGTGCTGGAGCCTGCTGTACTGCTTCTGGACGAGCCTCTGGGAGCTCTTGACCTCAAGCTGAGAGAGCACATGAAGGTGGAGCTCAAGAAGCTTCAGGCAGAGATCGGCACCACATTCGTCTACATTACCCATGACCAGTCTGAGGCCATGGTCATGAGCGACCATGTGGCTGTAATGAACAACGGCCATTTCGAGCAGATTGACTCTCCAAGCAACCTGTACAACAACCCGGCTTCTTCCTTTGTTGCTATGTTCGTAGGAAACAACAACAAGGTCACCGGCGTGCTGGCTAAGGACGATAGTGGCAAGTTCTTCGTTCAGGACAAGAACCAGCTTAAGTATGCCATCAGCACTGTCAAGGACTGCAAGGAAGGGGATGTGGTAGGTATGTATACACGCCCCGAGGCAATCATCATCAACCCGGCAGAGGACAAGACCTTCTTCAACCGCACCGGTGTTCATGTGAAGGCTGTGCTGTTCGACGGCGGAAACTCAAGGCTTCTGGTTGTGACACCTACCGGACAGGAAGTTCTGGTTGCCCTGCCTCAGAACCATCAGTTCGACTATATCAAGAAAGGCGACAATATCGTAATCGGCTGGGATCCAGCTTCTTCTGTATGTTTCAAGGAAACAGGAGCGAAGATGTATGATGACGAAATCTAAAAAGCTCAGATGGAGCTTCTTTGTATTCTTTATCCCGGTATTCCTGTGGCTGCTGCTTCTTATAGTGCTGCCCCACATAGAGCTGCTGAGAATGTCCTTCGCAAGACCTGCTTATCTTAAGCAGCCTGGTTTCACATTCTCCAACTACATAGAGTTCTTCAAGGAGCCTATCTACTGGAACACATTCTTCCGGACAGCTATGTATTCCATCACAGTCACAATGATTGTGCTGATCATAGGTCTTCCGGTTGCCTTCTATATCACCAAGATTGCAAGCTTAAAGACAAGAGGCTTCCTGACAATCCTTATCCTTATTCCGTTCTGGGTAAGCGAGCTTATCAGAGTGTATGGATGGACAATCATCCTCAGGGAGAGCGGTATCATAAACCACTTCATGACCAAGTATGGTATCTGGAAGCAGCCTATCGAGATGCTGTATAACGATGCTGCCATGATCATGGGTCTGGTCTATACTTCCATCCTGTTCATGGTCGTGCCTATAATCGGAGTAATGGACAGCCTGGACAACTCCCTTATCGAGGCAGCCTACGACCTGGGTGCCAAGAAGACAGTAATATGGCGTCAGATCATTATTCCTCACTGCATGCCTGGTATCATCTCCGGCTGCATCATCGTGTTCATGATGGTTCTTGGAAGCTACCTGACACCGAACCTGATGGGAGGAAAGAACTCCATGTGGTTCACCGAGCAGATCTACAACCAGTTCATCCTTTACCGGAACTGGAATATGGGTTCAGCCTTCGGCTTCCTGCTGCTCTTTATGTCTTCCATCATTATCTGGGTAGCCCTGAAGCTTTCCGGCCAGAGCCTTAAGGAGGTGGTAAAATGATCAGGTCACTTCCTAACTCCAAGCTTTATACATTTAGCTTTACAGCGTTTATAGTGCTTTATTTCTTTTTCCTTTTTGCACCTCTTCTGATCACCTGTATCCTGGCTTTCAACAACTCCATGATTCCGACCCTTCCTTGGAAGGGCTTCACACTGGACTGGTTCTTCGGTACAGGCAAGAAGACAGGTTTCTTCCACGATCCTATAAACCTGCGGGCATTCGGTGTATCTTTCCGGCTGGCAATTGCAGTTTCCCTTATGTCAACAGCTATGGGAACCTGTGCGGCATTCCTCTTCGAGCAGGAGAACTTCCCCCTCAAGAATGTCATGTACCTGCTGATGATTGCACCTATCGTAATCCCTGGTGTAATCCTGGGTATCTCGATCCTCTCCTTCACCACTACAGTGGCTGATTTCTTCAAGAACAACTTCGGAATCAGACTGGACTTCATAAGACCAAGCTTCTGGCTGGTGGCCTTCGGACAGTTCTCCTTCATATCCACCTATGTGTGTATGGTAGTTTCTGCCCGGCTTAAGAAATTCGACAGGACTCTGGAGGATGCAGCCTACAACTTGGGTGCAAACCGTTTCCAGGTGATCTGGTACATCACCCTTAAGTATCTGCGGCCTTCCATTATCGGAGGACTTGCACTTTCTTTCCTGCTTTCCTTTGAGAACTTCAACACCACAATGTTCCTGGTAGGAGCAGAGTTCCCGTTGCCGATCGCACTGTTCAACCGCGTGCGGGATGGATCAACACCAGTTATCAACGCAATATCGTTCCTGCTGATCTTTGCTACATCTGTCTGCGCAATGGTTAACCTGATTCTCTCAAGGAAGAAGAAAGAAGACTGAAGAGGAAGCAAAAGAGATGAGCTCAACACTTGAAACATACTTTGCAGATGTGGACAAGGCAATAGTCCGCATGAAGAGCTATCCCTCGAAGGAGATAGTCCTGCTGCATCATAACGACACCGACGGTCTTACATCGGGCTCTGTTTTATACAAGGCATTCTGTGACGAAGGTTACAAAGTGCAGCGTTTCTCCCTGGAAAAGCCTTATCCTAAGGTGCTGGAGAAGCTGTTTGCAGAAAACTCCGGAAAGCTGATTGTGTTTGCAGACTTCGCGGGGAAGATCGCACCTCTTATCTGCAAGCTGAACGGCGACCGGAACTTGGTGATCCTTCTGGACCACCACAAGGCGGAGAAGTCTGTATCCGATTCTGTCATCAATCTTGACCCGGATCTCTACGGCCTTAAGGGGGACCGGGATATATCGGCATCGGTGACCTGCTGGTACTTTGCATGCCACCTGAATCCGGCCAACAAGAAGATGGCCCACATTGCTGCCCTTGGCGGTATCGCCGATTTCTTCTACCTGGACTGGCAGGTTCACGGCGAGAACTGGAAGTGCGTGGAGGAGGCTGTTAAGCAGGGAACCATGCGCATCGAGAAGAAGGATGGCAAGGATGTCTTCTACATCACACTCCCGGACAGAGAGTTTGAGATAATCGAGCTTTACACTCTGATGGATATCATCGGCGGGGTAGGCTTCTACGGCGGCGGTCCTGAGCTGGGAATAAAGATGCTGCTCCATGGCACAGATGCGGCAGACCAGAAGACTATAGAGAAGTTCTGCAGCATGAAGAAGGAGAAGTTCGACCAGGAATTTGACCGGATAAGGAAAGGGGAGTTCCAGGAGACAGAGCACATTGTGTGGTTCGACGTGAAGGACCGGTTCAAGCCTATGGGTGTTAAGATGATCGGCCTTCTCTGCGAGGCTCTTACCGACAGCGGTCTGGTTCCGGTGGACAAGTATCTGGCCGGTTATCAGCAGATTCCGGACGAGGTTCCTGGATTCGGCGAGGTGGATATGGGAGAGACCAAGGTTTCCATGAGGACATCATTGCCTCTTACCGACCGGGTGCTTAAAGCAGAACTTCCGGGCCTCAATGAGTTCCTGCCTGAGGCAACACTGAACCTGGGCGGCTTTGCAGATGCATGCCATAGAGTGGCGGCTGCAACCACAATTAAAATTGGAAAGGAATCACAGCTTATGGATGAATGCGAGAACGTTCTGAAAAAGCTTATGAATAAATAAAACGTTAGTAAACGGAGGATAAAAATGGGTATTGGATATGCATATGGAAAAAACATTCTGATCGGCGACCAGTTTGTACTTAACGGCGTACCAGCAATTGTTTCAGCTCTTCCTTTCAGGACAGAGACAAAAGTAGAGCGTCTGCCTGCGGGATCAGACCTTATCATCGAGGACCACAGAACCGAGGTTCCAGGATATATTCAGAAAAAGGCAGCTAAATGCCGTCTTTCATATGAAAGAATGATTGAGAAGATGGGTCTCGACATCAAGAAGAACCCGATGAAGATCACAGTAGGCGGCGACCTTCTGGCAGGAAGCGGTGTAGGAGCCAGCGCAGCAATAAGCGTATCCTTCGGCCGTGCATGCAACGACGAGTTCAAGCTTGGTCTGGACCTGGTGGAGCAGAACTGGGTAGGATTCCAGGGCGAGTTCCCATATCACGGAGAGCCGAGCGGTGTTGACAACACAGCATCTTCCTTCGGCGGAATCATGATGTATCAGATCCGGGACGGCAAGAAGATGTACGAGCGGATCAAACCGCCGAAGCCACTCTATGTAGTACTGGCAAACAGTGGCGTGACCTACGACACAGCTCTGATGGATGCCGAGATTGAGGCCCTTATCAAGAAAGATGCCGGCTTCTTCTATAAGAGACTTAACAAGACAGCAGAACAGGTATATGCCCTCAAGGCAGCCCTGACAGCTGGCGACTACGACGCAGTAGGCGAGATCATGACAGCAAACCATCAGCTTCTTATCGAGCTTAACATGAGCCATCCACGGCTTATCGAGCTCTGCGAGCGCTCCATCAAGATGGGTGCTTACGGCGCAAAGCTCACCGGCGGCGGAAGAGGCGGCTACATGGTTGCTCTGGTCAAGGACCTGGATATGCAGGCTAAGATCGCAGGCACCTTCGAGAAGGAAGGAGTTCCTGTCATCACTGCAGAACTTGGTCTTAACCCAGTTGACGATGTTGACTTTAGAATATTAAAATAAACGCATGAAAATTTTATTATCAGGCTACGGCCAGATGGGAAAGGAAATCGAGAAGATTCTCCTTTCCCGTGGTCATATTGTGTCTGCCATTGTAGACCCGATGGTTGAGACCGCTCACAAGGAGATATCAGCTGCTGTACTGGCTGATGCAGATGTAGTAATCGACTTCTCATCACCAGCAGCTGTGCTTAAAAACTGCACCGCCTACGCGCAGGGTTCCACACCTGTTGTTCTTGGAACTACCGGCTGGGGTGACAAGTATGACCAGATCAAGGCTATGATCGAGAAAGCAGGCATCGGCTTTGTATGGGGATCCAACTTCTCCATCGGCGCCCATATGCTGTTCAAGCTGGCAAGCTATGCCGCATTACTGGCAAACGCAGTGCCGGACTATGACATCATGGTTCACGAGATGCATCATAAGCTTAAGAAGGATTCACCCTCCGGCACCGCCATCACACTGGCAGAGAAGATTCTTGCCAACTGTGACCGGAAGACCAAGATCGTGACACAGTGCCTGGACCGGCGGATCGAGCCGGAAGAGCTTCACGTGTCATCCACAAGAGGTGGCAGCATTCCTGGAATCCATACTATGTATATGGATTCACCTGCCGACACCATCGAGATAACCCATAATGCACGGAGCCGGGGAGGCTTTGCACTGGGTGCAGTCATGGCAGCAGAGTGGATCAAGGGCAAGAAAGGCTTCTACAGTGTAGAGGACTTTATAAAGGAAATTTTACCGTAATATAGGAGAAAATAAATGAAGTTTGAAGGAATTTATACCGCCCTTATCACACCATTCAATAAGGACGAGTCAATTGACTGGGGCGCACTCAAGGCCCTTGTAGATTTTCAGGTGGAATCCGGAGTTGCCGGAATTGCACCTATGGGCACCACAGGCGAGAGCCCTACAATCATCCATGAGGATCACCTTAAGATTATCGAATTTGTAGCAAGACAGGCTGCAGGCCGCTGTCAGATTATCGCAGGTGCAGGCTCCAACAGCACATCTGAGGCAATCCATATGACCAAGATCGCAGCAAGCTTCGGAGTAGATGCCACACTGCAGGTTGCACCATACTACAACAAGCCCAGCATGGAGGGTTTCTACCGCCACTTCATGACAATTGCAGACGCAGCTGATATTCCAATGGTTGTATACAACATTCCTGGACGGACAGGAAAGAACATCGACAATGCCACAATGCTCCGCCTGGCACAGCATCCAAATATTCAGGCTGTAAAGGAAGCAAGCGGCGATGTGAACCAGATGATGAACCTGATTGCCGCAAAGCCAGACTCATTCACAGTGCTCTCCGGCGACGACAACCTGGGATTCCTCCTTATCGCCATGGGCGGAAAGGGAATTGTATCTGTAGCATCCAACCTCTATCCAAAGGAGATGAATGCTCTGTGCAACGCAGCACTGGCTGGCAAGCTTGAAGAAGCTAAGAAGCTCCACTACAAGATGCTTCCATTCTTCAGAGCAGAGTTTGCAGACACAAACCCAGTTCCTATCAAGTACGCTATGTACAAGGCCGGCATGATCCAGGAAGCTTACCGGCTCCCACTGTGCGAAACCTCTGCCGCTGTAAAGGCTCAGGTGGACGCCGCAATGGCCAAGCTGGCACAGTAATTATTTTATTAGCAAGTATTTAGCCCCGGGACAACCCCGGGGCTTTTTTATGCTTGCGTTTTTAAACGGTACAAATGCTTACCAGAAATGAAGCTGTTAGTTTCAACATAAATTCATTTTCAGGAGGTGTTTTGTGCAAAACATCAATTTTTTACCATGGATTGGCAAAAATTATCAGACAGGCCTCGGTCCAAAAGGTCTTCGGGTGCTGGTTTTAGGCGAAAGTCACTATTGTTTCACCCTTGGACAGGGAAAATGTCCAGGATGTTCACTTAAGAATTGTATTGCCGCAGGTTTTACAAAGGAAGATTTCGAGCAGCAGACAATAGAGTACATCAAGGATATCCTCTATAACAACAAAGGATTGCCTTATCAACAGACAGCATTAAGCTTTGAGAGGGCAATCGTGGGCAAGAAGAAACTGACTCAGGCAGAGCGGGAGGATTTTTGGAACAGTGTTATCTTCTATAATTATATTCAGAAGTCGCTTCCAAAGCTTGATGGAAAAAGGACAGAGTTCACAGTAAATGACTTGGTTGGTTCAGATTCTGCATTTGATTTCATACTTGGTACATATTTGCCTGATCTCATCATTGTCTGGGGGTTCAGGCTGTTCAAAATTTTGCCTCCCTGGGGTTCTGTCCGGTCAGAGCTGGAGCTACCATCGGGAGAAAAGACGGATATCAGGATGTATTATGTCTGTGGGAAAAGCATTCCAGCCATAAAGGTGGCTCATCCAAGCTGTCCAAAGGGTCGTCAGTGGGAGTACTGGCATCAGTTCTACGATGTATTTTTGAATTGAGATTCTGAAGTCTGCTTACATATCGGCAATATATAAATGGTATATAAAGTAAAAATACCACTTTATATTTTGCCGATATTGTGTTATTATATAGACATGGGAAAAGTAGATTATCTGCAGGTCGCCGATATAGCCAAAGCATGGGAAGTCTCAGACCGCAGTGTGCGGAACTACTGTTGCCATGGGCGGGTCCCTGGGGCCATCATTGCCGGCAAGACTTGGCAGATACCTGCAGATACCCCTAAACCAAAGCGGCAGATTCGTCATTGCAGGAAAAAAGAGGAGACTGTTCTGGAGCAGCTTAAGAGGGAAAAGGATTCTGGGTTTAAGGGAGGGATGTACCATCGTATACAGATTGATTTTACTTATAACTCTAATCATATAGAGGGCTCCCGCCTGACTCCGGAGCAGACCCGCTATATCTTTGAGACCAACACCATCGGGATAACCGATAAAAGCGTCAATGTAAATGATATCATAGAGACAGTGAACCACTTTCGATGTGTAGATCTGGCTATCGAAGGGGCCAAGTCAAAGCTGACCGAAAGTTTTATCAAGCAGCTTCATTTTATACTTAAGAACGGAACCTCCGATTCCCGGAAAAGCTGGTTCAAGGTTGGCGAATACAAGCTGCTGGAGAACGAGGTAGGTGGCATGGAGACAGCGGCCCCCGAAGATGTGAAGCCCCGGATGAAGGAACTCCTTGCCTGGTACAATGCAAAGAAGGTTGTGACCTTGGATGATATTCTTGATTTTCATGTACGGTTTGAGCGTATCCATCCGTTCCAGGATGGAAACGGCAGGGTGGGGCGGCTGATTATGTTCAAGGAGTGTTTAAAAAACAACCTAAAACCGATTATAATAACCGAACAGCTCAAGTGGTTCTACTACCGCGGTCTCAAGGAGTGGTTCCATGAGCGTGGTTTTCTACGTGAGACTTGTCTGGAGGCAATGGAGGGGGTATAATTTATAGGTATGAGTGATAAAATAATTATAAAAAAAGAAGATGAAGGGATACAAAGACTTGAAGTTAGTAACGAAGTTGTTGATAGGCTTAATAATATTTTTCGACGTGTAATTTGGAGAGACCCTGAAGGAAAAAACGAAGGTTATTTTGACATAAATAAAGATATATCTTTTCATAAAGATCTCTGTGATAAAATATTAGAGAAGAAAGTATCTGATTATAGTATTGTTGAGATTTTTTATTCTAAGAAAAAAGATGATTCGAAATATGAATACTTATTGCCACCTGAAAAAGAGTTTAAACAGATTGATATTAATGAATTTAATACTTTTAAAAGCGAGCCTAAATATACTGAAGGTGGTTATTACTATCTCTTTAATAAATGTTTTATTGAAAAGAATTTTGTAAAGAATCTCGGAATACCGACAAATAAAGAAGATGGTTTCTTCCCATTATGGAAAGAGTATGAGCAATTTGAAAAGAAAGAATGGATTTGTCAATATCTCTATAGGCAGGCACGTTTTAACTGGTATAATAGCGGAAATATAAATTTTTATTATAAACCTGCACAGCCATGGGTAGAATTTTATCATTTTTGCCAATTTTGCTATACATTAGTTAGAGCCGGGCTTGAAGTGAAAAAAGACAATAAAGGAAAACAGCTGAAAGAGTATAAAAACGATGGATATAAATATCTTATAGATAGATATCTTGGGGAAAATATAAAAAAAATTAATAAAATTAAAAAAATAATATCAGATACAAAGGGAAAAACAAGTAAAAAGCAGGATTCATCTTTAGAAAAACTAGAAAAAGAGTATTCTTATATAATGGGAAATATCGAATATGGAATAGAAGATGATTCAAAACCATTTCATATAAAAAGCCTTAAAGAAACAATTTTACAAATAAATTTCCATAAAGTCCATAATAGTTATCAAAAGTATAATTTTTTTAGTTTTGATTCTAATGATTGTGAATCTATTAAAAATATATATAAGAAATTAAATGACAAAGATTCTGAAGGTGATTACAATATTAGTTTAAAAAATTATTCTCAAATGTTTGATTATATTTTAAAGCATATATCACAATTGTCTAAAGAAGACAAGGATACTATAACCTATATTTTTAAAAAAAAGAACTTTAAAAAAAATCCGGAATGCTATGATAAAGATACTGAGACAGAAGGCAATGATAAAGATACTGAAGAATCTGAGAATAATGCTTCCCCAGAAAAACATATAATAAGTGGATCAGAAGGTGCTGATGAAATAATGTACAAGAAAGCCCAAGAAGAGAAAATAATTAAGATTACTATAAAGATTTTTTGCAAACAATTCCCTTTCGATGAAAGATTTGTTCATTGGTTGAATGGATTGAATAGTTATGAGGAACTTGAATCCTTTCTTGTTGCGTTTATTCAGCTTAGTAAAAAGGGTAAAGTAAAGGAAGATCTTGCTGAGAAGAAAGTTAAGAATATGCTAATTGATAAATACAATGAAATGGAAAATCTAAAAGAATACAGTGATGAAATAATCTCTCTTTTTGAGGAAAGGGTTAAGAAAGTTAAGGATTTGATTAAGAGGAAGTATAATGGAAAAAATGACCTTTCTGAATGAGCTTATGAATGCTAATGGTATCTCTATTGCAGATATTTCAAGGTGTCATAATTGCAAGTTTTTTAAAAATTTAAAATACAATGAAATATTTAAATGTAATATAAACAATGATAATTCTTTGGCAGTAACTGTTGCTGAGTTATTATATCCAGAAAAAGTGAAGTATATAAAGAATTATTTATTTAAAGATTCTAAAAATTGGCGAAAAGATTTGGTAAATTATGGCAAACAGTACAAAAAAATAATTATTACTGCAATGTTATTTGATACAGATTTCTATGTATATGCCAGTAACTGGTGCTATCTTATGAGATTAGCCGCAGATCAGTATTATGCCAGACATAAAGAAAAAAAATTCTATGTGCTTGACCGGCCCGCTGAGGGGTATGGTGCAAAGATTTTTGATATTGGAGAGCCAATGGTGCTGGAGGGCACCGGAGTTCTGACTGTGGCTGGCAGATATATTCATGAAGATAATGAAGGGGATCCCAGTAAAAAGATAATGAAGACTACCTTTAATTTTGAGTTTGGAAAGGAAGTATTGGAAGGGAAAGACGTTAGAATAACTATAGAGTGTGATGATAATGTTAATAAGACTAGAGAAATAGTAATTGATTCCAGGTCTCTACAGGATGGAAAGAATAAAGTTCATAAAACTGTCGACCTAGATTTTGAGAATGGTTTTGATATTTCTGTAAAAAAAAATATCCTCTAGAGAAATTTCTTTCCCCATAAAATCATTATATGGGTAGGAGGAAAAAATGGAAATACTGATTCCAATTGTAGAAAAAACTGTAGAAGGAAAAACTGAAGTATCATTTCATAGCATAACTAATGTTTACCAGAGAGAGCTTGCCCGAGGTGGAGTAATCGCTGTCAACGAATTTGATGAGGAAACAAAGTTTGATGAAGAAACGAAAGGAATATTTGGACAAGATTTGAACCCCTGTCAGGTCATGGTCGAGCCAAGACCCGCTACAGGCAAGGAAATATCTGCCAATGACATTGTGCTCTTACCAGCAATACCGCTTGGGATATTGCTGGCAATTGAAAAGATGATTAATTATAGATTCTTCAAAGAATACTATGACATACTGATTGTTGCAGGCTATGTCGAGAATGGCATATTGAAAGCCATCAATGATAGTCAGCATATTTATGAAGAAGCAAGTAATAATAAGTATGTTGCACGTTTAATCTCAAATAAGAAGCGAGTTCAATTCCTATATGTGGCCAATGATGATATCGAGATTGTGACAAACAATAATGAAACTCACTGCTGGGATGGTACTTATCCTATTTCTGTTTTTCGATTTGCCCCTGATATTCCATATGCCAATATTCTTGAAGAACTATTCACAGTCGTAGGTAATAAAATTGTATATTATCCGAATTGGGTTGAGAACGATGGTCTGCCATGGGGACGGAAAGAAAACGATTTTTCAAGAGAAGATATAAAGTATAGAGATGCTTCATATATGTTCACATATAAAGATGATGAACTTAAGAGTGTTAGAAAAATTAACAGTGCTGGATTGCCCTATGCCTATTCAGGTCCAATAGATAATCCTGTGTTTCAAGAGTTTTATTACCATGATTCTGATAAATCTGATAAACCAAATATAACAGTTCTCTACAAGACAAAATCTGGGAATACTGTATATAGAAAAGAGATTAAGAGAGAGAGTAATAATTCTTATAAGGTGACCTTCTATAACTGCTTGGATGCAGGTCCTTTCTTCTTTAACAGTGATTTTATGGAATATAAGCCTGAAACAATTGACAGTGTTTGCTCTTTGCCAGATGCATTCATAGGAAAAGAGTGGCTAGTAGAATGTAATCAGCATGGCTTCGTGACTAGCAAGCTTGCTACAAGAAGTAATAATGAAATATATGGTATGGAATATTCCTATGATGAAGACGATAAAGCAGGCAACATTTGTAAGGAATATTTTCTTGGTCAAGATGGCAAGCCAATTACTGTCAATGGGATTGTTGGATATGAAATGCAGTATGACAATAATAATAATATGACAGAGCGGAAGGCATTGGATGCAGAATATAAAAATCTGAATAGAGCTAAATTTGAATATGATGAGAA
Source organism: Spirochaetia bacterium (assembly GCA_017535435.1). Classification (GTDB taxonomy): domain Bacteria; phylum Spirochaetota; class Spirochaetia; order CADAEX01; family CADAEX01; genus CADAEX01. The sequence goes on from JAFXTY010000060.1 coordinate 54,570, forward strand.
CAACAGACAGGTTCGCTGCGAGCTTTATGATAGTCAAGGTAAGTGTCATGTGGTAAAGACAAACTGGAAAAACTTTCCCCGGACAATAGAGACAGATTATGGTCATAGCATCTTAAGAAGAAAGTATGATTGGCTTGGATACTGTGTATCCCTGGCAGTTCTTGACGACAAGAATAAACCGACTTGTGGTAGAGTAGGTAATGCTCTATGCTCAGAGATTCGAAGAGTGTTTAATGAGGGAACTCTGCCAATTGAAATCTCATACCGAGATGAAGAACAAGAGCTTGCTTGTCGGGATGATGGAGTAGCTGTCATAAAGACCAAGTATGATCCTGATAAAAATATAGCAAAAGAGACTTATCATGGAATATATGGAAATGCAACAGAAGATGAACGTGGAATTGCTCAGATAAAGCAATATTATGAATATTATAAAGATGGAAAAATTGGAAGGTTTATATTATTATATAGATTGTCAGAGCTTGATGATTTATATAAAGATGAAATCCAATTGGGTGAGATTAAGGATGGATTAGCTTGGTTTATGTCAAATCCTGTGAAAGTTCCCAATTTGGCCATAGATATAAATGCATATCTTTATAACTTACCCCAAATACCGTTGCCTCTCCATTTTTAATCTGAGCGGGACTGAGTAATCAGCCTCGCTTTTTTTATTTTTTTTCTAAAATTTTAATTTTTGTTACCCCAAATATCTATATGAACTATTGAGAGGGCAAAATGGCGTGTTTCGCCATCCCCTCATACATATTAAGTGGAGGAAAACTATGAAGAAAGCTTTCATTGCTGTGGACGGTATCTTTGGATTTGACCTGTTCCAGCATGGTAAGGAGCAGTACCACAAGGTACTTGATTTCGGTGGACTCATTCAGGATGTCTGCCAGCGTCTGGGGACAAAAGGTGACTGCCAGGTCTTGGTTCCAAAGGTCTTAAGGCGGTGCTACATAGGGGCAACAACTAAGTGCTGGAATCCAGTCAGGAGAGAGTACGAGACTGCGCTGAGAAATGCCAAGTTCGTAATGCCCGGCAGGCCGCTTTGCAGCAACGGCAAGGAAAAGGGGATAGACACTTTGCTCTTCTCTGAAGTCATAGAGGCTGCTCGGTATGACTATTTTGATTACCTAGTGCTACTGACTGGAGATCTGGATCACATCACACTGGTTCAAGATCTCAAAGAGATGGGGAAGGAAACCATACTGCTCACAGGGAAGGTATGTGGCGAGGATGGTTTGGAGAAGACTGGTTACTCAAAGGAACTTGAGAACAACTGTATGGAAACAATAGATATATTTAGCCTTATTGGCGAACCTAAGGTATTTAAAGATGTCCCTGCCATTCCTGCTGTCGCAGCAGATAAGAAGCAGATTCCGCAGGTCGTACAGGCAATTGTGGAAATAATGGCAGAGAAATCAAAGGAGGTGGGGAAAACAGCGGTCTTTGCCTACCAGGATATGGTTGAGGCACGATTAGTCCAAAACGGCACACAGCTGGGTATGCCACTAGGCGAGTATCTGGTTTCCTTCCCGACAATTTTCAAGGTTGGGTGTGTCTGGTTCTCCCAGAGGAAGACAGTGTCACTTATTAACACCACTAATACTCTTAAGGAGGTAATATGATCACTTTAGCAATCATAGCGTTTATTATCTCAAAACTGTGAGAAGCGAAGGAAAAATAATAATAATGACTTTTGAAGAAATTAAGAAGCAGATTGAAATAGGCAATCTTGAGTGGAAAGAACTGCTTACTATGAGGGCTTTATTCCCAAAGTATCGGCAGGATTTAAGACACGAAGTAATTAAGAGGAACATCCCCTGGTGGATGCCATGTAAGGATTGGATTGCGAAAAGAATTGAGAAAAAGATCAACTAAGGAGTAAAAAATGAAATATAACTATGACGACAAAGACCTCAGCAGAGAGTTTGAGGCAAGAAAATCAACTTCTACAAAAGATGTGGATAATGTGCTGAAGAACGAGGAGAAAATCAAGAGGATGGCGAAGAAGGGAGCGCTGGCCAAGTTCTTTGGAGACATCGTACTGTTTTTCCAGCTGCTGGGTGATTATACCAGAGGAAGATACCGGAAGGTTCCTTTGCGGACGATTGCCGCTATTGTAGGCGCATTGGCCTATGTCTTGAGCCCTATAGACATTATCCCAGACTTATTTCCGGTAATCGGTTATGTAGACGATGCCGGAGTGATGGCCCTCTGCCTGAAGCTTGTTCAGTCAGATATCGACCATTATCGTACATGGAGAGAGGGTAACAACAAGAAAGCTGCGTAATTATCAATGGGGCGCCCTGCTTTTTTTGCAGGGCGATATTTAGAGTCCAACATTGAACCCCCAGAAAATCATATAAAAAGTAGAGAAGATTAAAAGGGCAGCCTGACAAGGGCAATTTTGAATTGAATAGAGCGCCATAGGGCTACCAAAGGAGGACAGATGAAAAAGAGAAAATTAGTTAGGGGATTAGTCGAATTTGTACTGGTCATGGCATTCTTGTTCACAGTTGTTATCTGCATTGGGGACAGGATAAGATTGTCTGGCCACAAGGAGCCGGTGTTCGAAAACGCAAAAGTGGTACCCGAAGCGAACTATAATTTGAATGCGGAGACACAAATGGCTATGGCTACTGCAAAGGAAGTTGCATATCAGTATGCTTGCGACGAGTTGGACAAATGGATAGCAGAGATAATGAAAGAGACAGACCGTTTCGCTAATGAATATTTTGAATATGGAGCAGAGAACAGCCGGGGGCTTTCAGCAGTCTACCATGATGTAATGCATAAGTTGATTAGTTCGCATAAGACAGCAAACGAAGCATTGATGGAAGACTTGGAGCAGCAGATTTCATGTCATCTTTTTAACAAAGAGGCAGCACAGGCAAGAATTACAAACATAACAAACGAAACTGTAGCGGTCTACATGAAGACTTTTGGCCGGGAATTAGCCAAGATTCAGGAGAAGCACAGTATACCTCAGCCAGTGTGGGACAAGCATATTTACCATCTCTGCTCCATAACCGCAGGCTTTGACTCAAGAAGTGTTCCTATGACAACTAAAGTTGTTGTCTCAACAGCAGCCGGTATTACTCTTAAGGTTGCAACTCCACTTGTTGCCAGAGTTGGACAGCATGTAGGAGAGAAGTTTGCTGCCAAAGCAGGGACAAAATTTGTTGCTAAAAACTTTGGGAAGTGGATTCCCGGACTTGGAACGGTTATTGCAGCAACAGTAATAGGCTGGGATTTGATAGATTACAAGCTGACTGCAGAGAAGAACAAACGTGCTCTTAATGCAGGGTTTGATTTGTATTTTCAGGAGATGAAAACCGAACTTCTTGGACCGACTGACGACAGCATCATGGGGTCTATTACCCTGTTGGAAAACAACATTAAGTCTAAGCTTGCTTTAAGTAAGGAGGACACAATATGAAAAATTATATCAGGATTATATGCTATCTGATTGCTGCTGTATTTGTTATAACAGTTGTTACCATATTTGGCTATTCCAACTCTTCAGAGCCGGAGGCCCCGCATTTTGAAAGCAGACAGATAGAAGAGAAGGAGTTTGTCTTTGACCACAGGATAGACATGGAAATACTTGATTCCTTGGACTTGGCTGAACAGAAGGCCAAAGAATATGCAGCCGGACGGCTTGATCGTTGGATTTCTGGGTTGATGGTGCGTACTGACAGTTTCCTTGACGAATATTTTAACCTGCTCAATGTCAAAAAGAGAGAGGTATCTGCAGCATGGCATACCGTCAGTCATAAAATCAGCAAGAGTTCACCTTCGGCAGAAGATGTCATTATGGATGACCTGATGGCAAGATTTGAAGAGAAGGTTCTTAACCGGAATGATGCACAGCGGATGCTGGAGGATATAGGTAACAACGCTATAATGGTTTTTATTGACTTATTTGAACATGGCCTTGATTTGATTAAGGAAAAGTATAGTGTACCTGAACAGGACTGGACGAAACATATTTCCAGTTTGTGTGGCTATGCGGCAGACTTTGAGGCACGGCGGGTATCTATTATAGCCAAGATCTCAATAGCGAGCTCAGCTGTACTTGGAACGGAAGTTGCCTATAGAATTGTGTCCTCCGTTGTTAGTAAGCTTGGAAAGAATCTTGCAATTAAAGCTGGAACAAAGGCAGCCGGTTCAACAGGAGCAAAGGCCGTAAGCAGTGCTGTCCCGATTGTTGGTTTTGCTATCACAGCAGCTGTAATAGGCTGGGATATCTATGACTCTATCACCACTTCAGAACGGAATAAACGGGATATGCGAGCTGGAGTTGAACAATATTTCCAAGAAATGAAGGCATATCTTCTTGGCCCAGCCCAGGACAGCATCATAGGCTCTATTGTTTTATGGGAAAAAGAAGTACGGAACAGGATTCAGACACGATAAGGAGGAAAGGAATGACATTAAACTATTTTATGAACTTGCTTGAGGACCATGGATGGGATGTTGAGAGTGACCCTCTTTGTTTTACTAATGGAAATGCCGAGATTCACATTGGGTTTAATGAGTATGACGAAGAATATATTGAAGATGGTGCTCTTCTTTGTCATGTCACATGGATCAAGTTTACAAGGCGAAGTATGACAATTTTTTGGGATGATGGCGATAGTTGGAGATATAACTATTGGTGAAAGAAAAATAGGGTATTTTAAGCCCTATAAGAGGGGGATAGAATTATTGAGGGCGACGTCCAAACCTGCAGGGGAGTTGCCATATTTGAACCATAGAGAACCTCCTTACTTTGGGGGACCGAGCAATCGGTCTCCCCTTTTTATTTTCAGAGTTGGGTGGAATAATCTTCGTGAATACTGTAATCTCTTATATGGGAGAAAGCTAATACTATGTTTTTCAAGCGTAAGATAGGGTTAGTTCTGGCAGGGGGCGGCGGCAAAGGAGCGTACGAGCTCGGTGTCTGGAAGTACCTGTCAGAGATAGGCCTTATCAAGAAAATATCTGTTATCTCAGGCTCTTCGGTAGGGGCGCTGAACGCCATCCTGCTGAACCTATGTGATTTTGATACTGCTGTAGACATATGGACTACCCAGCTTGAGAGCAATATCCTTGACTTCAAATCCACCACAAAGCGGTCCGGGGCTATCTTCAGCAGGGAAGGGCTCTATCGGATTATGGAGCAGCTGGATTTCAGCAAGCTGCCTGCACTTAAGAAAAAGATATATGCAACCTGCCTCAATACTGATACTAAAAAACCTGAGAGCTTCTGTCTGAACAATTATGACGAAGAGACTGTGAAGCAGCTCCTGTGTGCCACCAGCGCCATTCCCCTTGTGTTCCAGGGTGAGAAGATTTTCGGAAACAACTATATTGACGGTGGTTGGGGAGATGAGGTCCCTATCCAGCCTCTGCTGGATGAGGGGTGCACCGATGCAATCGTGGTGAACCTTAAGCGTAGTTATCATGTGGATTATTCCGGCCTTGGGATCAATACAGTTGTGATTCATCCAACTGTCAACCTGGGGGACAACTGGTTTGGTATTCTTGACTTCTCTGCCAAAGGGGCACACAGACGGATGAAGCTGGGCTATGATGACTGCAGAAGAAGGTTTGCACCACTCCTTAAGACATTGCGGGGACACTTGAGCTTCAGCCTCAGCGGTGTCCGGGCCAAGAAGATAAATGCCATGACTGACGAGGAAATCCTTCAGAGGACCTTGGAGGTGATATCTGCCCATCCTGAGCATCTTAATGAAATACAGGGGTATTTCAACATCGATTTCCTGACGGCCGGTGGCGAGGTGTTCTGGAAAGAGCTGGCAGAATATCATGGCTGGCGGTTCCAGGAGAACAATATCACCAGACATATAAGACTGATTGATCCCACCAATTTCCGCCGGGCCTGGGGCAGGAGACGGCAGCTGGTGGATTACTGCCGCTCTTTTTTAATTGGACAGTTGGCGAAATAGCCTTTCCGGAGGTATATTTATAATATGACAAGTATCACTGAAAAAGTTCCGCTCTCTGGCGATGTGATAGTCGCAGACCGGGGATTATACAAGCACTATGGTATTTATATCGGGAACGGCCGGGTCATCCACTATTCGGCTGGCATGGGCATAGAGCTGGATGCAGCCAAGGCTAAGATAATCGAAACTTCCCTTGCTGAATTCCTGGATGGCAGCGCCCTCTATGTGGAGGAGTCGGATGAGCCGGGCGCCTTCCCGCCGGACCGTGTGGTGGAGAGGGCCAGATCCATGGTGGGCCACCTACATGGCGAGTACAACATTGCCTTCAACAACTGTGAGCATTTTACCCACTGGTGCAAATACGGAACTAAAGAGTCGAGCCAGGTGAACACGGTCCTGAAGGCAGTGGTGGGCGTGGCCGCCATTGCCTTGGGACTTGCCGCCGGGGGCAAGTTCCTGGGCGGGAAGGGTGGAAGAGGCCTGCTTTAAGCCTTCTTTCCCAGCCCTATCACAAATGTTTCGAAGGAATTGCTCCGGGATGCCTGGGGCTTCAATATCTTCACTGCGCTGAAGTGCTTCTTCATATCCTCAAGAATCTCTTTCTCCTTGCCTCCCTGGAACATCTTGAACACAAAGTTACCGCCAGGGGTAAGCACCTGCAGGGCAGTATTGTAAATCGATTCTATCAGCTGTATTGAACGTTCGGTATCCACTATCTTGTTGCCTGTGGTGGATGGAGCAGCATCGCTCACTACTGCATTGTAAGGCCCTTTCTCTGCCAGCAGCCTTATGTTTTCGGGGTCAAAGGCATCGCCCTGGACAAAGAAGAAGTTGGGGTTCTTTATAGTTATGCTCAAAGGCTTGAGGTCGATGGCTGACAAAAAACCGCTTTCTCCCAGCATCCTCATGATATACATGGTCCAGCTGCCTGGGGAAGCCCCCACATCCAGCACCTTGAAATCTTTCTTTATGACGCTGAATTTCTGCTGGATCTCCTGCAGCTTGTAGACAGAGCGAGCAGGGTAGCCTTCCTTCTGCGCCTTCTTGGTATAAAAATCATCGTCCCAGGTTCCTTTTTTCATCTTGCATTAAAACCCTATTACCCTTACATTATATATGATGAGATTAGCAAAAATCGAGGAATATTTACAGACCATTCTCCCGGAAAAAGTTAATAAAAACTGGAAAGAGGCAGTAATGGGCCCTGCTGTAGTCAAGGATGAGTTCCTGGACCAGATTAATGCACCGGCCCGGGATCTCCTGAGCCGTGGCGGCAAACGGTGGCGTCCTCTTCTTATGATGCTCTTCTACAACCTGTACCGCCCTGATGATGAAATCCTGCCCCTTACACCTCTGGTGGAACTGCCCCACAACGGCAGCCTTATAATTGACGATATTGAGGATTCCTCCGACTTCCGCCGGGGTAAGCCTGCAGTTCATCTTCTATATGGCACCGATCTTGCCATCAATACCGGCAACTTCCTCTACTTCTTGCCCCATATATTCATCGATTCGTGCTCATTCCCGGATGAGATTAAGCTTGCAGCCTACAGCTATTACAACGAGAGCGTGACCAAGCTCCACGTAGGGCAGGGGCTGGATATTCTGTGGCATAGGGATAAGGATTACATTCCTTCTGTGGACGAATATATGACCATGTGCAGCTTCAAGACAGGATGTCTTGCCCAGCTTTCCGGCCGCTTGGGTGTAAGAGCCGGCGGTGGTTCTGAGGAGACTGCCCTTGCCATGGGAAAGGCCTGCAAGCAGATGGGAGTGGGATTCCAGATACTTGATGATGTGACCAACCTGACCACTGGAAACCCTGGCAAGAAACGGGGGGATGACATTGTGGAGGGGAAGAAGAGCCTTCCTGTAATTCTTTGCAGCCAGCTGGGCGGCGACATGACCCGACTTAAGGAAATCTTAGCCTATGCAGGAGAGCAGGGCATAGAGAAGGCAGGTGATGCAGTGGAGGAGGCTATAGCCCTTATCCAGGCTACAGGTGCAATCGACAAGGCAAAGGAAAAGGCTCTTTCTATCCTGGAAGAGAGCCGGAAGACTATAATGAACTCATATCCGGCCAGCCCTGTATTGGATGAAATAAACGCCCTGTTCAGCTCATTCCTCAAACCTAAAAAAGGAGAAAACAGATGAAAATCCGGGACCTTCTTTCCACCAGGTTCAGATATGTCTACAACAACTGGTGTCTATATATAATCATAGCCAATGTGGCAGTATTTCTGCTCACCTCTATGAACAGCCGCCTTGCCTCATACTTGGCCATGAACCCAATCAATGTGGCGCATCATCACATGTACTGGCAGTTTGTCACCTATATGTTTGTCCACGGAAGCTTAAGCCATCTCTTCTTCAACATGCTGGGTCTATACTTCTTCGGAATAGCTGTGGAGCAGTCCATCGGCAGCAAAGAATTTCTCCTGTTCTACCTTTTGTGCGGAACCCTTGCCGGTATCTTCTCCTATTTTGTCTATGTGAACACAGGCTATTTCCGTATATTCCTGCTGGGAGCCTCGGGCGCTCTTTTTGCCGTGCTTCTGGCCTATGCAGTGATATTCCCTGATTCAACTGTGTTCCTTTTCGGCATTGTCCCGATGTCGGCACGGATGCTTATTCTGGGCTACACCGTGCTTGAGATTGTCTACCAGATGACTGGCTACAATGCTGGGGTTGCCCATCTGACCCACCTGGGTGGCTTTGCGTTTGCCTATCTTTACTTTGTGATCCGGTTCAGAGTTAATCCTGCAGACCGGCTTTTCGGCAGGAGACGTTGAAATGTTCAGACCTATGCGGAGATTCAAGCAGCAGCTTTCCCAGGAGGATTGCGTCTCTATTCTTAAGAGCGAGGTGAGGGGTATCCTGTCTCTTCTTGGTGATGACGATTATCCCTATGGAGTTCCTCTTGATTTCTACTATTCAGAGGAAGATGGCCATATCTATTTCCATGGTGCAGGGGAAGGACATAAGATTGACTCCATCAAAAAGCATGACAAGGTCTCATTCTGCGTCATGGACAAAGGAACCCCCGATGCCGAGAGCTGGTTTCTCCATTTCAAGAGCGTGATAGTGTTCGGCCGCATCAAGATTGTGGAAGACCATGCCAAGGCTCTTGATATCTGCAGAAAGCTTAGCTATAGGTTTGGATTGGCTCCAGATGTTGTTGAGAAGATGGTTGAGAAAAGCGGAGCCCATGTCACCTGTCTGGAGCTTATTCCAGAGCACATAACCGGCAAAGCTGTAAAAGAAGAGTAATTCAACTTTCCAGAAATAATTTTATTTTTTCCAGCCGTTTCTCTGCAACTTGGCGTCCTGCTTCGTAGCACCGCTGCAGTTCATCAGGATTATGCTCTATCCGGGATATTCCCAGAGGTTTCTCAGGGCACAGCACTATAGCCTTTCCCTCTTTCTCCTGCTGGAATGCATAATCGTGCTGCCGGTTGTAATCGATATGGCGGTTCTCCATCTTTGCAAGGAGCTTGGGATAGCGGCGCAGAGAAAGTCGCATTGGCTTTATAAGGGAATCAGGCTCTTTGATGAAATCCTTTGGCTGGGTCAGAATCACAATGTTCTTGTCGTAGCCCATCTCCTGGAACTTTGCCAGGGGGATTGAGTCGGTCATGCCTCCATCCAGAAGCTTGTAGCTGTCCACCTTCACCACGCTGGAGACTAATGGCATGCTGGCGCTGGCTCTCATCCATGTAAGGTCGGTTCCATATCCTGTCTTCAGCTCCTTGTAGATAGGTTCCCCAGTGAGGCAGTCTGATACCACCACGTAAAAGCGCATAGGGTCTTTGGCAAAGGTATCGTAGTCGAAAAGATCCAGCTTGTTTGGAATCACATTGTAGCAGAAGTCGGCGCCATAGAGGTCGCCTGTAAGGAGCAGGGATCGGAGGCTGCAGTACCGCCAGTTGCGGGCAAAACGCTTGTTGTACCGTATTACACGGCCTATCTGATGTGATTTATAGTTGCAGCCGAAGGTGGCGCCGGCGGAGACGCCGATTGCGCCGTCAAATTTGATGCCGTGCTCCATCAGCACATCGCAGACACCGGCGGTGAACATGCCCCGCATGGCTCCGCCTTCCATTACCAGTCCAGTCATAATAGTAAGCGGGCGAGGGGAATCGGACCCCCGACACAAGCTTGGGAAGCTTGGGTATTACCACTATACGACGCCCGCAGGGGTAAAATCATTTTATGGGAACAGGGCGTAGTTGTCAATGTGGTTCTTATTTTCTTGTGAAACGCTGGATCAGCATCCTGAGAATGTAGAAAGTTCCGGTGACAGCCAGGATAAGCATGCCGGTGGTGAGGGTAAAACCCCCCAGGGCTGATAAATAGCCAGGATCAATAGAATAGAATATGTTGAAATTTTCTATGGCATAGCAGACGCATAGCATGAAGAAGCCCACAATAATGAATAGTAGGCCCAGTCTGCTTATCTTGTCGTTCATCATATGAATCTCCTCTATTACTATAACGGCTAAAAGCTGTTCTGTAAACCTTTCGGGAAAATGTTTTCCACCCTTGGGAATTTAGGAAATTTTCCCATTTACGGCAGAAATCGGGTGGCTTTATCATAAAAATAACAAATAAAAAGGAGAGAAAAATGAAAAAAGTATTACTGTTTACTTTAGTTCTTCTTCTTGCAGCTGGCATGGTATTTGCCGGTGGAAGCAAAGAGAAAGGTGAAGGTGGCGAGGGCGGAAAGCAGTTCGTTGTCATCAAGTCATCTTCGATCGGTGGATCATGGTATGCCTGCGGTGCAGCATTTGCAAAGCTGATCACAGACAACACAAACTTCATTGCTATGAACAGTGCATCCCCTGGACTTACCAACGAGAGCATCAAGGCAATGGCTGAGGGAAAAGCACAGCTGGCACTTGGCGAGCCTCTCGGAGGATATACAGCACTTACCGGAAAAGAGCCATGGGATAAACCACAGAACATCAGAATCCTGTTCGGAATATGGCCTGGAATCTTCAACATCATTGTAAATGCTGATTCCAACATCAAGACACTGGCAGACCTCAAGGGCAAGAGTATTGCAACATACGTAGAAGGTGAGCCAGACGGAATTGCATTCTCTGAGCTTCTTTCATGGGCAGGTGTAAACGACCAGACTGCCAGAATCTACAGAATCATGAAGAACGATGCAACCAGAATGTTCATCGACGGACAGGCAGACTGTCTTATCTATGCATTCGGTCACGGTCATGCTAAGCTGAAAGAGATTACAACAGCAAGAAAGATCAGATTCGTTCCTACAGACGATGCTCTTGCTAAGAAATTCATGGAGAAATATCCATACTATTCATCCACAATATTCGGATCTGAGTTCAATGTTCCAGATGCACAGCAGTTCCAGAGTACATATTTCATTATGTGTCTCGACACACTGCCAGAAGATCAGGCATATGAGTTCACAAAAGTATGGTGGGAAAACTGGGACTTCCTCCAGGAAGCTATGCCAAGCAACGTTCCATGGATCAACAGAGACGACCCACAGGGCGGACTTCCAATTCCAATGCACCCAGGTGCTCTGAAGTACTTCAAGGAAAAAGGAATCATCAAATAATTAAAGAGGTAGTCTGTGGCCGAAGCTAAACAATTCAACAAAGCTGAAATTGAAAAGCTCGAAAAAGAGATGGGTGTCAACATCTACGACGATGACGATTTCCAGGGCGTGACTGCTTTTTTCAAGCACGATTGGATTAAGAAGTTCCTGTTTGTCATCGGTGTCATAGTTATCGGTATCCCGGTCTTTGAGATTTTTGCATTCGCTTTCCCTCCTAACATTCAGAGACCGGTGCATATCATGCTTATGTACACAATCGTATTCATGGTATACCCCTCAGGATTCTTCAAGAATAAAAAGATAGAGACAGCGTTCAACCTGATTCTGATTGCCCTTATCATAGCAATATGTATATGGGCGAGGCTCCGCTGGGTTCCTCTCTATATCTATCCAGATCCACAGACATATGAGGTGGTGTTCACCTTCCTGTTCATCTTCCTTACCTTTGAGGCAATCAGAAGGTCTATCGGCATGGCTATGTCCATAATTGCCTTTGTCTTCCTTCTGTACTGCTTCGTAGGTCCATACATGCCGCGGTTCTTTGCCCATGTGGGCTTTGAGCCGTCTCAGCTTGTGACCCAGCTGGTAATAGGTACAGAAGGTATGCTGGGAGACCTTATGTCCACAGGATGTACACAGATTGTATTCTTCATGCTGTTCGCATCCTTCCTCAAGATCTCCAACGCCACCAACCTGTTTATGGATTTCTCTAAGGCGATTGCCGGGCACCTTACCGGCGGTCCGGCGAAAGTAGCTGTAGTATCCAGCGGTTTCATGGGAATGCTTTCCGGAAGTGCCAGCGGTAACGTTGCCACCACCGGTTCAGTTACCATTCCGCTTATGATATCCATGGGCTTCAAGCGGCATGTGGCTGCTGCCATCGAGGCAGTATCCTCAACCGCAGGTCAGTTCATGCCTCCTATCATGGGAGCTGCGGCATTTGTTATAGCAGAGTATACAGGAAACACCTACTGGGCAGTCTGCATAGCAGCATTCCTCCCTTCGGTGCTTTATTTCACCTGTATGTTCTTTGTAGTCGATGTCCGGGCAAGAAAGCAGGGAATGACAGGCCTTCCAAAGGATCAGCTTCCTGATTTCAAGGAATCTGCCAAGAAGGTTATCCCTCTGCTTATCCCTATCACAGTCCTGGTTATCCTTCTCTCGCTCCAGTTCAGCACCCAGTTCGCTGTCATGTACTCTATCGTGGCACTGATTCTTAGCTACCTGCCGTTCAAGGAGAAAAGAGTTGGATTTGTCAAGATTCTGAAAGCGATGGCTCTGGCATCAAAGATCATGATTCCTATCACCACCTCCTGCGCAGGGTGTGGTCTTATTGTAGGAATTATGTCAATGACAGGATTCGGCGAACGTCTGGCATATGGTATTCTTTCTGTAGCCAACGGAAACCTGTTCATAGGACTTGCCTTTACTGCACTTATGTGTGTAATCCTGGGCATGGGACTTCCGACCCTGGCAGCATACATAGTTCTTGCAGCTCTGGGCGTTCCTGCACTGGTGCAGCTGGGAGCTCCGATGCTTGCAGCCCACCTGTTTGTGTTCTACTTCGCAATTCTTTCTGCCATTACCCCTCCGGTATGTCTTTCTGCATATGTAGGAGCAGGTATTGCAGGCGCAAAGCCGATGAAAGTCGGTGTGACAGCTATGACAATGGCACCGTTCATCTATTTCCTTCCGTTCATGTTTGTAATCTGGCCTGGACTTCTGTTCAACGCTCCATTGCTTATTGTCGGAAAGAACTTTATTGAATTCATGCTGTTCATGTTCCCGCTTATCATCGTTCCGCAGCGCTTCTGGCTTACCAAGATGAATGTGGTGGAGATGTGTCTGTTCACACTTTCCACAGTAAGTTTCTTCATTATGAAGGATTATTCTCTTATCTCCATACTTATACTGTTTGGAGCCGGAGCATTCTTACACATCACAAGGTATATCAGCGGAAAGAAAAAGGGAGCAGTTGCATAAGGAGATTATATGGACAAGATAGAACAGCAGCTTGTGCAATATGTTGATGAACACAAGGAAGATTTTATCAAGTTTCTTGGGGATCTGGTAAAGGTCCCCAGTATTACCGGCTATGAGAAGAAAGCCCAGGAATTTGTCCGGGACAAGATAGCTGGTCTGGGTTTTGAGACAGAGCTTAAAGAGGCTGATGTCAAGAAGATGTTCGATATGTTCCCCGAGGTGGCCCAGGTTCCTTCCATAGGCGAGGAGGGGCTTGATATGCCGCTTATGACCGAGGATAAGTTCACCTATGAGCAGCTGATGGCATCTCCCTTCGACCGTCTCAAATCCTACAAGGACAGACCTAACCTGATCGGCAAGCTGAAAGGAAAAGGGGGAGGAAAATCCCTTATACTCAACGGCCATATCGACACTGTTCCAATTGGAGACGAGAGCAAGTGGCACGTTGATCCTTTCGGAGCCGAAATCAAGGATGGTAAGCTCTATGGCCGCGGAGCCGTGGATATGAAGGGTGGTGTGGCCGCAATGGTCAGTGCAGTTGAGACCCTGACTGCTCTCAAGATTCCTCTGTCCGGAGACCTGATGCTCCAGACTGTGGTGAACGAGGAGCATGCCGGTGGAGGTGCGCTGGGTATTGTTGCAGACGGCTATACAGCTGATGCGGCAATTGTTACCGAGCCGGCAGGCCCGGGCGGAAATGTGATCCTGGACGGCAACGGCGGCGGTGTCTATTGGGAAGTTCGGATAAAGGGACACGAAACCCATGCGGGATCCCGGTGGCAGAACAACAAGCCTTTCGGTATAAGTGCCATCGAGAAGGCGGCTCTTGTGGTGGACAGCCTTATAAGCCTGGAGAAAGGGCTTAACAAGGATAAGACTATGATGTCCCTGTGTATCGGCACAATCAAGGGAGGCACATATGCAACTGCAACGGCAGCAGAATGTGTCATAAACGGAGTGGCTTATTTCTCCCCAGGACTGGGAACAGGCAAGGAAGGAATAATGCGGGTGAAGAAGATGCTTAAGGATGCGGCGCTGAACATAGATGACGAATGGCTTAAAGCCAATCCCCCCGTCATCAAGTTCCAGCACTACGACGATGCATACATGCTCCCGTCAGACAAGCAGGAGATAAAGACTCTTACCGAGGATGCCATAAGGGATGTTCTTGGAAAAGAGCCTGTCATAACCCAGCTTGGCGGCGGTTGCGATGCCCGTCACTTCGGCAACCAGGGAGGTATCCCTGCCATAGTTTATGGCCCTGGCGATATCAAGATGGCTCACAGCACTGATGAATACATAAGCCTTGATGATTATATCAAGGGAATAAAAGTTCTGGCTGTGACCATTTACCGCTGGTGCAAGTAAAAATAATTCTCTTTTAAGACATAAACCTTGTATTATGGTGTATACTGTAGTACAAGGTTTTTATTTTTCAGGAGGAAGCCTGGTGATAATCAGCGTCAAGAATCTGAAGAAAAGTGCAGTGCTTTTATGTGTCGAGATTATCTTGATAGGCATTGTAGTTTACACTATCACCACCTCTTTCTTCAGACAGGAGAGTTTCATAGTCAAGAATTCTCAGGTTGACAGCATGTATGAGAACTGGCTTATCCTGAGGACATCGGTTTTCTCTTATGTGACTTCACCATCTCCTGGCCGTACTGCAGAGCAGGAAAGACTGGTCAGGGATTTTGAGGAGTTCGATTTCTCAATGGTTCAGATTTCCGATGACGAGACATTTAAGAAAATTGAGAAACAGTATCCCCAGGTTCAGGATATCAGGAAGGTCCTGGTATATAACTGGCAGATAACACAATACAAGCTTACAGAGCTTCTCCAGGCGGGAGAAAACCTGAACGAGTTTGCAACCCTGGTGCTCTGGATTGCCAGAGACACCCAGGAGATGGACCGCTTCTTCGGACTTCTCCGTCACTTCTGCCAGCAGGTCAACAGATGGCAGCAGCGATCAAATCTTCTTATATCCTATGCGATTGTTGTGATACTTATGTTAATCTCATCTTTTGCAATCTTAAGAAATGTAAGGATAGAAAACCAGCTGAAACAAGAGGCCGAGATGCAGAAGATGGCAAAGACTCTTATCCATATACGGGACAACGAGCGCAAGAGGATTGCCATGGATATCCACGACAGTCTGGTGCACCGCTTGCGAGAGCTCAAGGCCTATAACGACAATGTTGTCAGCGATGTTCAAAAGGAACATATATCAAGTGAGATTTCTGCCATCATAGACGAGGCACGGGATATCTCCTTCAACCTTATCCCCTTCATCTCCTCCAGCGAATCTGGAGATGACTTCGTTGATGTTATAAAAAGCTATGCTGCCGAGGTGCTTATGGCCAAGGATATACAGCTGTCAATCTCCAGGACAGGGTTCAATAAGATAACCCTGCCTGAGGATATGCGCATAAGCATGTTCCGGATAATCCAGGAGATCCTGAACAATGTGGTAAAATATGCAGAGGCAACCAAGGTGACTATGAAGTTCATTTATTCGTATCCGTTTGTCATGTTCTCTGTGGCAGATGATGGAGTAGGGCTTCCTGACAGCAGCATAGGGGTAAGCCTGACCAAGGAACATATCGGTTTCTATGGCATGCAGGAACGTGTTAAATACTATAACGGAACATTTGCAGTCACCACGAAGCCTCGGCAGGGGACTAAGATAAGCGTGAGAATTCCATTCAGGGGGAAGGAAAATGGCTAATACTATTTTACTGGTGGATGACCACCCGGCTATAAGGGCCAGCATCGGCGCAGAACTGCTGAAGAAAAATATTGCAGATAAAATACTTGAAGCAGGAAACAGCGAGGAAGGATATGACCAGGCCATGTCCCTCAATCCCGACCTTATTGTGATGGATATCTCCCTTTACGGCGCTTCCGGGATAGAGCTGACCAAGAAGATTCTCCAGAAGAAGCCGTCCATTAAAATTGTTATGCTTTCCATGTATTCCAAGGTGATATACATAACCGAGTCTCTCAAGGCTGGAGCCAAGGGCTATATCCTTAAAGAGGCTGATATGCCCAGCATCATAGATGGAATAAAGAAGGTTCTTTCCGGCGAGACCTATGTGGACAGCAGGATAAGCAGCAAAGTGATTGCAAGCCTGATTTCTCCAGAAGAGGATCTGGAGCAGCCGGAAGACAGCACATACGACACCCTCTCCTCCAGGGAGCAGGAGATACTGCGGCTTCTGGCAGAGGGGCGGGAGATCCGTGATATTGCCAAGGAGCTGTGCATAAGCTCAAAGACTGTTATAAACCACCGCACCAACATAATGCAGAAGCTTAACTGCAGCAACATGGTGGAGCTTATTAAATACGCAATCCATATAGGACTGGTAGATGCATAATAAAATGACAGATACCCCGGTCCCTGGCCTTGTCCTGAGACTGGCGGTTCCCAGCATTATAACCATGATGGTGAGCAACCTGTACAACATGGTGGACACTGCCTTTGTAGGCCGGCTGGGAACCAGCGCCAGCGGTGCGGTGGGCATTGTATTCGGCTTCATGGCTATAATCCAGGCCTTCGGCTTCATGTTCGGCCAAGGAGGCGGAAGCATCCTATCCAGGGCGTTGGGAGCAGGGGATAAAGAAAGGGCAACATTACATGCTTCTGCCGGGTTCCTGGGCTCCATGCTCTGCGGTCTTCTTATAGCAATAACAGGCTTCATCTGGCTTGACAGCATAGTAATGTTCCTGGGCAGCACTCCGACTATTGCTCCCTATGCCAAAACTTATATATCCTTCATCCTTATCTCGGCCCCTTTCATGGCCAGCAGCTTTACCCTTAACAACTTTCTCCGCTACGAGGGAAAGGCCAAGTTAGGGATGATGGGAATGATGACCGGGGCCGTGCTCAATATGGCATTGGATCCCATACTGATGTTCGGCCTTGAGATGGGGATTGCCGGAGCAGGTCTCTCCACCGCTATAAGCCAGTTCATAAGCTGGTCCATCCTGGTCTCCATGTTCAGGCGGGGAAAGACAGAAACCAGCCTTTCCATGCAGCAGGCCCTCCACGCCTCTCCTCTGATTTTCGGAAACATTATGGCAACCGGTTTCCCAAGCCTGCTCCGGCAGGGGCTCCACAGCCTAACTACTGTAGTCCTCAACGCCCAGTGCGCCATATACGGGGATGCGGCAGTTGCAGCTATGAGCATTGTGTCCCGGCTCACATTCTTCACCTTCTCCTTTGCCCTTGGTGTGGGGCAGGGATTCCAGCCTGTGTCGGCCTATAACTACGGGGCAAAGCGTTATTCCCGCATCAGGCTCAGCTACCGTTTTACAATTATGGCGGCAGAGAGCATCATTATTCTTGGTGTCATAATACTGATTGTCTTTGCACCGGAGCTGGTAAGGCTTCTGCGGGATGATCCCGATGTTGTCCTGATAGGGAAGAGGGCACTTCGTCTCCAGGCCTTTGCCTACCTGCTCCTGCCCCCATGCATGGTCACCGAGATGCTTTTCCAGAGCACGGGACACCGGCTTTCTGCATCGCTGGTATCGGCATTCCGCAGCGGCCTTCTCTTTATTCCGACTATTTTTATACTTTCCCACTTCCGTGGTCTTGCAGGTATCCAGGAGTCCCAGCCTCTGGCTCTTCTCCTGTCGGCTCCGGTGACGCTGCCCTTTGCCCTGTATTTCTTCGGCAGGCTGCCTAAGGAGGATGGCGCCGACCTCCCGGACTGACATCAGCGGGTGTAGCCCTGCTCCACCTTTATTTTAGGGATATTCTTCTCGTCCAGGCTTTTGATGAAAGCTTCCACCTCTTTTACCACATAGTCTGTATTTCCTTTGAAACCGGCGGGGAACACCAGGTCGAAGAGCACATTGGTATGGGTAGGGCCGATAACCAGCCGCAGGTCGTGGATAGTAAGGCTGTTATCCAGCTCCTTCACCTTCCCAGCAATAGCAAGTCTCATCTCTGCAACTCTGCTGTCCTCGGTGACAATGGGGTCGAAGTGGATGGAGGTCTGTATTCCCTCTTTTATAAGATCGTTCTCTATGCAGTCTATCAGGTCGTGGCTCTCAAGCACATCCATTTCTGCAGGCATCTCCACATGCAGACTTGCAAAGGTGTGCCCCGGGCCGTAGTCGTGGACCATAAGGTCGTGGATTCCCAGCACATTGGGGTAGCTGAGCACTTTCTCCTCTATCTGTTTCACCAGCTCAGGATCCGGGCTCTCGCCAAGAAGGGGAGAGAGCATATCCTTCACCAGGCTGATGCCGCTGTAGATGATGAAAAGGGCAACTGCCAGGCCTATAATCCCATCCAGGCGAAGGATGTTTGTGTTGTAGGTGAATACGATTCCCACCAGGACTGCCGAAGTGGCTATCACATCATTCCTGCTGTCTATGGAGACTGCCTTGAGGGTGTCTGATCCGATCTTTTCCCCCACCTTGCGGCTGTAATAGGACATCCACAGCTTGACTGCTATGGAAACAATAAGGATGATGATAGAGAGCCAGCTGAAGGTCAGCTCTTCCGGGTGGATAAGCTTAAACACTGCCTCCTTGCAGAGGGAAAGGCCCAAGGCAAGTACGATCACAGAGACAGTAAGTCCAGCCAGATATTCATACCGGGCATGGCCATAGGGATGCTCCGCATCGGGCTTCCTCTCTCCCAGCTTGAACCCCAGGAAGCTCACCGCGTTCCCGGAGGCATCTGACAGGTTGTTAAGACCGTCTGCAACAATGGAGATACTTCCACTTAAATACCCTGCCGCCAGCTTGCCCAGGCAGAGCAGCACATTGCAGCATATTCCGATTATACTGGCCCGTTTGCCATAATCTGTGTGGTTCATTTCTTTGTCATCATCCGGTGCTCTTCAGTCACCTGGCTGATCAGCTCCTTCACTGTGAAAAACATATTGTCGGGAGTGCCCATGCAGAAGGCCACATCCTGGGGATCCTTGACCACCTTCTTGACAGCCCGCATTATCTCGAACACCTCTTCCCGGCTGAAACCGTTTATAAAAATCAGTTTATCGTCCATGAGGTTATAATACTACAGTTCTTTTTTTTCTGCAAAGCTATAATAGCCCCTGGGAGAAAAAATAATGTGGTCCAGCAGCTCTATCCCCAGAATCTTCCCAGCCTGCTTTATCATCTCGGTCACATCCCGGTCCTCCTTGCTGGGCTCGGTGCTGCCGCTGGGGTGGTTGTGGGCGCATATTATGGCGGCGGCCCGGTCCTTTATGGGGTCGGCAAACACCTCCCGGGGGTGGACCATGGTGCGGTTCACCAGCCCTATGGAGACTACCCGGGTATGGGTTATCTCGTGGGCACCGTTCAATGACAGGCAGATGAAGTACTCCTGGGGACGGTCGGCATAGTGGGCCACCGCCGGGAGTATATCCTTGGGGAAGCGGATTCTCTGGGTGCTGGGCAGGAGCCGCCGCCGCATGAACTCGAAGGAGGCGGCCAGGGTGGTGGCCTTGGCCAGCCCCAGCCCCTCGGTCCTCAGCAGGTCTTCTATCCCTATGCCCAGTCCCCGCTTGTCAATCTCTTTCACAATCTCGTCCGACAGGACAAAGATATCCTTCCCCCTTATACCGCTTCCCAGCATCACAGCCATAAGCTCCACATCGGAAAGGTATGCTGCCCCGCAGGACAACAGTTTTTCTCTGGGCCTCTCTTCCGGAGGCATTGTTTTTATGTTCATACCTTTCTTAACAACAAAAAAGTTAATTTTGCTTTGATTTTTTGGAAAAAAGTTGAAAAAAATTCAAAAGGGCAAAAAAAAAGTCCCCTTCCGGGGACTTTTCATCATATTAGCTATATGATCAGCCTTCTACAATTGCATCAGCTGGGCAAGCATCTTTGCAGCAACCGCAAGAAACACACTTGTCAGCAGCAATTACTCTCTTTCCATCCTTTTCGCTGATTGCTTCGTTTGGGCATTCGCCTTCGCAAGCACCGCAGTTCAGACATTCATCTGCCTTAATAGAATATGCCATGTCATATCTCCTTTAAATTATATTAACCGTCTCTGTCAAACTGGCAGAGGAAACAATTACTTCTTATGTCTGTTCTTTCTCAGCTTTTTCTTTCTCTTATGTGTTGCAATCTTATGTCTTTTCCGTTTTCTTCCGCAAGGCATAGCCAGACTCCTTTTTTAGAGATTTTTATATCACGTTCAATTAGTTTAACCTTTTTTTTTGTTTTAGTACATAGTATAATCAGCAAAAATAGAAAATTTTTTGGAGATGCCATGAGAATTATAGCTGTTTCAGGGAGTCCACGGGTGGAGGGAGTGACAAATTCCATACTTCTGGACATATTGGAGAAAGGGGCGGAGAAGGGACATTTCGGCAAGGTTGTGGTCCTTAACAGGCTGGAGCTCCACGGCTGCCAGGCCTGCGGATACTGCCGGAAGGAAGGGGACAAGTGCGCTGTGGATGACAAGATCTCGGCTCTGATCGAGGAGCTGCCTGACTCCGATATGGTTCTGATAGGATCTCCTGTCTATATGGGAAACGTGTCGGCTCAGCTCAAGATGTTCATCGACAGGCTGTACTGCCTTAAGGATGCCCAGCGGAAGCCCCGCCTCAAGCCGAAGAGGGCTCTTCTGGTGTTCTCTCAGGGAGCTCCTGACAAAGCCTACTATAAAGATATGATGAGCCAGGTGAAGAAGACTCTGGATGGCTATAACCTCCTGGTGGAGGATATTATTGTAGCCACAGGCCCTGATTATAAAAATGACCCGGAGGTAAAAGAAAAGGTGGAACATTTCTGCTCCACCTTCTGACAGCATGACAGGTCCGGCTTAGAGACAGCCACAGTCCTCGTCATCATCGTGATGGTGACAGCCGCAGTCGCAGTCGTCATCTCCGCAGCAGTCATCGTCATACTCAATGTCGCCAGCCTCAATCTCCTCGGGGGTAGCCTCTCGGACATCTGTGATAGTGATGTTGAAATCCAGCGGCATATCGGCATAAGGATGGTTTCCATCCAGGGTTACCATGCCGTCCTCAATCTCTGTGACTTCGAAAATAACATCTTCCCCTTCGTCGTTAGGCATCAGGATCTCCTGGCCCACTTCAGGCTTGTTGTCGCCGAATTCAGAGATTGGGAAAGAGATCACCAGTGTATCGTCATAGGCGCCGAAGCCTTCGTCCACAGTAAGCTTTTTCTGAATGGAATCCCCTGGCTCCAGCCCTTCAAGAGCCTCTTCCAGAGCAGGCAGCAGATTGCCGTAGCCGTGCAGATAGCTTGAGCCCTGTCCTTCGGTGTCCTCAAGCACATTGCCGTCTTCATCTTTAAGAATGTAATCAAATGTTACAACTGTATTTTTTCCTATTTTCATGTTTCCTCCCGTAATTTCTCTAATAATATACTACTGATTTCTCAAATCGCCAACTTTAATCAGTAACCCAGCTCCTCGCCCACCAGCAACACCTTGATCCGGCCTGGGTGGCGTGAGTAGCGTGTCACCACAGTGTGGCAGCAGATTGTGCCGCTTCCCTTGCAGTGCATGCAGTTTCCTGTCTTTGTGCAGGGTGCTCCTGTTGTAAGGCGCATTGCATTCATAGGTGCCGCCATATTCTTTATCCTGTCCATGGCTGCATCCTCATCCTTCACAACCTTGTTCATACCGGCGATCACATATACATCCTTAGGGCCGTATATAAGGGCTGCCACCCGGTTGCCGTTTCCGTCTATGTTCACCAGCTTGCCGTCCATGGTTATGGCATTGGCGCTGAGGAAGTAGCAGTCGGCGTTGAAGGCCTGGTGCATGCACTTGTGGGCCTCCTCCGGTGTCTTTGCTGCATCCCGGTCTATGATCTTGCACAGACCGCCCCGCAGAAGGTCGATTACACCAGAATCCTTCAAAGTCATGGAACCGCCCCAGGCTGCAGTAGCTTTTGCAGGAATCACTGCCTTGAGATATTCAAGCATATCCTTTCTGTTCTCGAAATAGATACACTCCATCTGTCTGGTCTTCATGGCTGCGATTATCTTGTCTGCACATGCCAGATAATACTCTGATCTCACTTTCTGATTAGTGGCCATATACACTGCCTCCTATAAATTCCCGCAGGATAGAGTCCTGGGGTATGAATTCCATTCCCATGTTCAGGAAATTGCATAAAAGATATTCAAGCCGCTTTGCCTCGGCATACTCAGCATGATAAGGCTTCACCGACTTTAAAAGCGGCATCGCCAGGTTCCGCAGCACGCCGAACTCGTATTCCAATGCTGTGTTGAATACTGCATCAGCATCGTTCTGGAAGGGGAAGATATACTTGTTCTCGCCGTTCTTCACAGAAGGCCAGCGGGAAAGGGTGTCCACTGCGTTGTAGCCCCTGGTCCTGTAATCCCGCACCATGCGGCGGAGCAGCCGGTTGTCGGAAGTGCTTATCTTGTTGTGGTCATCCAGGTTCATAGGGGTCAGGGCAGAGATGTAGATCTTGAACTTCTGCTCCTTTGGCACCAGATAGGTCAGGTTGTCGTTGAGACCGTGGATTCCTTCCATAAGAAGGATGGTGTTCTTCTCCAGCTTTATCTTGTTGTTGTGATACTCCCTCAGTCCTGTGAGGAAGTTGTAGGTGGGAAGGTTAACCTCCTTGCCCTCGAAGAAATCGATAAGGTCCTTGTTCAGGAGCTCCCGGTCTAATGCCTCCGGACATTCGTAGTCGTATTCTCCGTTCTCATCCTTCGGTGTAAGCTCCCGGGGCACATAGTAGTCGTCGAAGGAGAGAGGCATGGTCTTGATTCCCAAAAGCTCAAGCTGGATTGAAAGCTTACGTATGAATGTGGTCTTCCCTGATGATGAAGGTCCTGCGATGAGCACCACCTTCACCGAGTCCTTGTGGGCCTGGATCTGCTCGGCAATCTGTGCAATCTTCTTGTTCTGGAGGGTCTCGCACATCAGGATCACATTCTTCTCCTTCCGTGCTGCCACCAGCTGGTTCATCTCTCCCACGTTGCTGAAGTGGAGGATGCTGCCTCTTGCCCTGTATTCATCGAATATAGAGGCGATGACAGGAATATCGTAGAATTCACCCATGTTGTCCACAGTGCCTTCCCGTGGGAACAGCACCACAAAGCCGCTTCTGTAGCCCTGGATCCTGTAGTGCTTCAGGATTCCGGTGGAAGGGTAGAGCACATGGTGGTCCAGATCGGTGTACTTCCTGCACTTTGCAATCATCACCTCAGGCTCGTTGGTGGTCATCAGGAGCTGTGATGCTCCTGTCATATTCTGCTCCTTGAAAAGCTTCTCTGCCTCCTGGTATGGGATGACGGTCTGGATAATAGGCTCGTCGGCGTCGATTATCTCTTTAAGCTTTTTGTTCAGCGCCTCAAGTTCGCTTTCTGGAATGTGCCTTATACCGTCAAAGTAGAAGGAGAAACTGTGACCGATGGTGTTTCCGATGATAAGACGGCGGTCGGGGAAAAGCTCCTTGGCGGCCATTGCGATTACAAAACAGAATGTGTTGCGGTAAATTTTGGAGCCCTCCCTGGAATCCAGGTAAACAGGCTCCTTGACAGAATTTACTGTAGTAGGTTTGTCAATCTCTATTATCAGATTATTGACCTTGTAACCTACCACAGTACGGTTTGATTTTTTAACTTCTTTTTTTCCCATATAGGGATTATATCACTTTTTTGAATTTAATGCTCTATCAAAAAGATCCAAAACTTCTTTTTCCGGCTCCTTTGAGATTACAGATGCCACAACAGCGAAGATGATACCTGCGACAAAGCCCGGGAAGAGCTCATATACACCGGTTGATGCAAGGTTGAGCATCCAGTAGATATCCACAATGGCACCTGCCAGAATACCGGCTACAGCGCCGCTGAAGGTAAGACGCTTCCAGAACAGGGAGAGGAGGATGGCCGGTCCGAAGGATGCGCCGAATACTCCCCATGCGTTGGATACCAGGCTCATGATGGAGCCGGAGTCAGGATTGGCTGCGATGGATACAGCTGCAAGAGCAATGATAAGAACGATTATACGTCCGCCCCAGAGCATCTCCTTGTCCCCTGCGTTGCCCTTTCTGATCACAGGCTTGTATACGTCACTTGCAAATGCAGATGCGGCGGAGAGCAGCTGGCTGTCGGCTGTGGACATAGCTGCTGCCAGGATTGCAGAGAGGAGGATACCGGAGATCAAGCCAGGGAAGATAGCTCTTACCATGGTGATGAACACCAGTGAGTTCTTGTTGATGTTCTCGTCAAATCCAAGGTGAGTACGTCCAACAATACCTACGATTACAGCGAAGATAAGGATAAGGGTTGTCCAGGTGATACCGATCTTTGCAGATTTCTTGAGGGAAGCCTGAGATTCCACAGCCATAAAGCGGATGATGATGTGGGGCATTCCGAAGTAGCCGAGACCCCATGCCAGGCCGGAGATGATGTCCTGCCAGCTTGCAACAGGGTTCCAGTAGTTTTCAGGAAGAGCAGCTGCTGCAGCAGGAGCCTCCAGCATGAATGTGGCAAACAGCGGTGCGATAAGGAGGGCACCCAGCATCAGCATGCCCTGGAAGAAGTCGGTCCAGCATACAGCTGAGAAGCCGCCCAGGAAGGTGTAGCTGATGATGATTACTGCTGCGCCGTACATAGCAATTCTTGCATCGATTCCGATTACAGTGTTGAACAATGTTCCGCAGGCCTTGATGGAGGATGCTGCGTAGATTGTGTATGCGAAGATGAAGATGATGGCACAGATTATCTGCAGGGCCATGCTCTTGGAGAGGAACCGGTTTGTCAGGTACTGAGGAATTGTGATGGAGTCGTTGCACTCTATGGAGAAGGTCCTGAGCCGTGGAGCCTCATAGATCCAGCTGAGGGCATAGCCCACAGCAAGGCCCACTGCAATCCAGGCCTGGCCTGTTCCCAATGCGTAAACAGATGCAGGAAGTCCCATTAAAACCCATGCGCTCATATCAGATGCGCCGGCAGAAAGGGCCGATACCCAAGCTCCCATCTTTCTTCCGCCCAGGAAGTAAGTCTTGTCTCCACCGCTCTTGTTCTTCAGGAAGAAATAGACGCCGATGGAAATCATGAAAAGAAGATATAGTGTAAATACAATAATTTCGGAGGTATTACTTTTCATTTCTAATTGCTCCTTAAAAAAATTTCGTGTTTCCTTTTATAGCATACTTTTGATTATACGTAAATATAGAATAAAGTTTATACTTTTATTAGACTAATATTGAGAAGATTTTAACTAAACTATTATAAAATAATTAATTAAACAATAGTCGTTTTATAGGATATATGTTTGTACTTTTGATTATTTTTTCCATTATTCTTATGATGTGCCCTGAAGCCCTCCAGGAACATGGGCATCATCTGGTCGGAATACCGGGCCAGGGCGTACTTGCCGTTGCAGAGGCACCAGTCGTACATAAGGGCCCGCTCGAACATGGCATAGCTGTCCACAATCTCGTTCACCGAAAGGTCGGTGCGGAGCTGCCCCTGTTCCTGCCCATCCTTGATTATCTTCCACAGAAGCTTGAAGTAGGTGCGGTTCCTGTCCAGCAGGCTCTTCTCGCCCCGGGTGGTGAGCTGGGAGGAGAAAAGGCGGGAGAGAAGGTCCAGGGAGATGCTGTTGTCTATCATGATGAAGAGCTGGTGGTTCAGGAAGATGAGCTTCTCAACTGCGTCGGAGGCGGGGTCCATTACATTCTTAAGCTCCTCGTACTTGGCATCGAAGAGCATGGAGAGGGTGCCCAGAAGGTCATCCTTGCCTTTGAAATAGTGATAGAAGGAACCCTTGGAGGTGCCGGAGTCATCAACAATATCTTCTATAGTGGTGTTGTCATAGCCTTTCTCGTAGAACAGCTTCCATGCAGATTCTGCCAGCCTGGCCTTGGTGGTGGCACCTGTCTTGTTGGGCATAGGACCCTCCTTTTTCTTCATTATAGCACACGATTATTATAATTTATATTGACTTTCGGCAGTTTTTATTGTACTCTTATTCACAATAAAAGAGGTGAGAGAAATGAAGAAAAACCTTACTTACAAGATTATCGAGAAGCACCTTGTCTCTGGGGAGATGAAGGCTGGCAAGGAGATTGCGATCAAGATCGACCAGACCTTGACCCAGGATGCCACCGGAACCATGGTATATCTGCAGTTCGAGGCTATCGGGATAAAGAGGGTTCAGACCGAGCTTTCTGTCTCATACGTTGACCACAATACCATACAGACCGACTACAAGAATCCGGATGATCACCTGTTCCTCCAGAGCTTTGCAAAGAAGTATGGCCTTTATTTCTCCCGTCCGGGAAACGGAATCTGCCACCAGGTCCACCTGGAGCGGTTCGGCCTTCCGGGAAAGACACTTTTAGGTTCCGACTCCCACACACCTACCGGCGGCGGTCTTGGAATGCTGGCCATCGGAGCCGGCGGCCTTGATATAGCCTGTGCTATGGCCGGTGCACCGTTTACACTGGCAATGCCAAAGGTTATCGGAATCCACCTGACAGGCGCATTGCAGCCGATGTGCAGCGCCAAGGATGTGATACTTGAGCTTTTGCGCCGGTGCACCGTAAAGAACGGGGTGGGGAAGGTGTTTGAGTATTTCGGCGACGGCGTCGCAAGCCTTTCCGTGCCCCAGCGGGCCACAATAACCAACATGGGAGCAGAGCTGGGGGTCACCACCTCCATCTTCCCCAGCGACCAGGTGACCAAGGAATGGCTTGCGCTCCAGAAGCGGGAGGGCTGGCAGGAACTGGCAGCCGACGACGGAGCCCAGTACGACGAAATAATTGATATAGACCTTACTAAGATAGAGCCGATGATTGCCCAGCCCCATATGCCGGACCTGGTTGTGCCGGTGCGGGAGATCGAGGGTAAGAAGATTGTGCAGGCAGCCATTGGATCCTGCACCAACTCCTCCATCAACGACCTGGGAATCGCGGCAGACATCCTGGATGGCAAGACTGTAGCACCTGGTGTGTCACTGGGTGTCTCCCCGGGATCCAAGCAGGTGTACACCAGCGCCATAGAGGCGGGCATCATCAAGAAGCTGGTAAAAAGCGGCGCCCGCATGCTGGAGAGCGCATGCGGCCCATGCATAGGCATGGGCTTCGCTCCTGCCTCCGGTGGGGCCAGCGTCCGCACCTTCAACCGCAACTTCAAGGGCAGGAGCGGCACCGCCACCGCGGAGATCTACCTGGCATCGCCAGAGACTGCCGCTGCCTCAGCCCTCTACGGGTGCATCACCGACCCCCGGAAGGTGAAGGTGAAGTTCACCGACTATTCTGCAAAGACCGAGATCAACGACAACATGATCGAGAAACCGGCACCCGAGTCGGACTTCGACTCCATCGAGATAATCCGCGGGCCTAATATCAAGCCTTGTCCAAAGGCTACGCCTGCGCCGGCATCATTCACAGCCGAAGTACTTATAAAGACCGGGGACAACATAACCACAGACCACATTATGCCTGCCGGTACCCGGGTCCTCCCATACCGGTCCAACATCCCCGAGATTGCAAAGTTTGTCTTCGAGGCAGTCTCCCCAGGCTTCTACGACAGGGCCAAGAAAGCAGGCACCGGCGTCATAATCGGCGGCGAGAACTACGGTCAGGGCTCATCCCGTGAGCATGCTGCCCTTGCACCTATGTACCTAGGCGTCAAGGCAGTCATCACCAGCCTGGCGGGTACATACAGGCTCTTGTAGGCACCGGCAAAGAAGGGATATTTTTCCGTGCGCCGGTGAGCGTGAACCGCCACGATCAGCAGCTCCACGTACCGGGAGATCACTGTCGCGATGGCGGCGCCTTCCACGC
>JAFXTY010000061.1 GCA_017535435.1 Spirochaetia bacterium
AAGCCGATAAGAACTACTTTTCCGCTTTTCTTAATCCCAGTTGTGATTCCGTCGAGGGTAGCTGTAAGAGCGCGTGCAGCAGCTGCCTTGGAAAGGCCTGTCTGTTTTGCAATGAATTCTACCAATTCTGTTTTGGACATAATTTATTCTCCTCTTTTAAAACTCCACTTCCCCTACAGGAAGTGCTTTATAATTGATTTTACCATTATGTTTTCGGATAAGTCAATCATTTTATTCAAAAAGTTGCACATTTTCTCTATGCAATATAGCATAAAAAGGGGTATACTTCCAATGATGAAAAGCCTTTGGTCTATTCTCTTCTTTTTTTTACTCATTTTAAGTCCAATGGCGCAGGAGATAAAGCCTGCCGGAAAGAATCCGAAGGTGATTACTGCGCTGGAAAGAATAGACAGAGCTCAGTTCCTGCCTGAGAGCCTGAAGGGTTACGCCGACATGGACTCTTCCCTTCCCCTTTCAGACGGCGGCCGCATTCCATCCAAGACCGAAATTGCATTCGTACTGGACAGCATATCTACTTTTGAAAACCCTAAAGTGCTTATAATCGGGAACAACACAGGATACTGTGCATCGGTATTCGCCCAGATCTATCCCAAGATATATCTTATAGAGACCAGCAAGAATTCAGAGACCTATTCAAAGATATTCAGCGACAGCAATATCACCAACATCACCGCATACTATGGGAACAGCTACGATTATTTCGCCGGTCAGGGACCTTTTGACATAATCTTTGTGCAAGGTGGAGTGACCACCCTTACAAACCTCTTCACCGACCAGCTGAAGCCACGGGGCGAGCTGCTTATACCTATACAGGATCCACATGGATTCCAGCAGCTTATGAAATACAGAAAGTCGAACGGTAATTTTTATATAACTTCCATGGGGAACACTTTCTTCAGGCTTCTCTACTGATCACCAGCGGGAGACAATATTCATATCGGTCCACTGAACAGCAACAGTGTCATGAGACCCCACCACCTCGGAATAGATGTTCTGAAGCGCATAAAGATGGTACTTGGGCTCCAGTATAAAACCTGCAGGATTGATCTGAGGAAGCTCCACAGTACCCCTTGAGAATGTGACATGGTCTGCACCCAGCGATGCGAAATATTTATTCAGCGGATCCACAGGAAGCCAGCCTATGCCCATGATAAAGAACTCGGCCCAGTAATGAAGCCTTGCATGATTATCCTTGTCCACCAGAAAACCGCTTACAGGACGGGCTGGAATGCCTGACCTGCGGGCCATATAAGTGAAGAGCATCGCATATTCAAGAGAGCTGTCCCGCTTTAGCCCGATGACCTGGTTATAGATGTTCCTGCTCATGAGATAAGGGTTCTTGGAGGCTGGCACCCTCTTAAGCTCCCGGTCGGCACCGGAGGCATTCCGGGTTATGATCTGCTCATCCTTTGTATAATTCTTATAGAATTCTGAATTTGTCTTGTAATCGCGTCTGATATCGGAGGTATCTATCTCCGGTTTTATGCTGTACCGCTGGAAGATAGCTGTGTTATGCACTGTGACAGTGGGGTCAAGCTCCCTTCCCTGGAAGGAGTACAGATTGGTGTCCCGGTAAGAGGCCAGATTGGGCTGACGGTCCGATGTAGTCTCGGTGTTGCGCTGTTCAGGGCCTGTGATGAAATCAGGCATCCACACATGGACAGTATTCTCCTTGTCGCTGCCGAAATTGTGCACCTCCAGATCGTATTCCACCTGGTAGCCGGCAGGGGATACATACTGCTTCTGGTTCTTGGGCTCGTACATCTCCAGATAGAAGGAGTTGCTCTTTCCCGAGGCTGTGACCACACAGATGCTTCCTGCGGTGGCTCCGTCCGGTATGCTCATACGGATCTCGGTGTCGCTCCAGCTCTCGTAGGCATATTCGCCATAGGAGGGGGCAAACTCCCTCACCTCACCTCCGGTCATTCCATTCTCGGGAGCCTTAAGAGGAAAAAGCACATAGCCGCTCCCCTGTTCGTAGCCGAAGCCGGAGCCACGGATAACTATGGTATCCCCAATGGATGGATCCTGACCTGAGACCTGGTCTATATATGGCATTCCAGGGGCATGGAAGGCTGATACTGTCACAGGTATCTCCTGCCGGTTTGTAAAAAGCATGGCATTGCTCTTGCCCTTCTCGGTCTCCACCCAGAGCCGTCCCGACTTTATGTCGGAGGGAAGCTTTATCTCTATCTTCTCATCGCTCCAGAAAAGGTAATCGGAAAGCACCAGACGGCGGCTCCCGATGAATACAGAGCAGTTGTAGGGCTTTTTTCTTTCAGATGAATCCTGGTTCTCCCCGAAGCGCAGGCCCTGTATCTCCAGGATATCTCCTGGGTTGCCTATCTCGGGGGTTATGGAAGTTATCTCGGGAGTCTCCACCTGAAGGTGCTGGAAATAGACATAGACCCCTAAAAGGCCGATGAAAACCAGGAAGGCGAAGATTTCAGAGACAAGACGTTTTACCTGCACAGCTTATTCCTGTGACACAGGCTGCTGTTGCTGATACTTGGAAACCAGCATCTCCAGCATACAGTTGTAACCCGACTTCTCGCCATCATTCAGAACTCCCATGGGGAAGAATAGGATTTTCTCCCCTGCCTTTATAGGGATTGATTTGGCAATCGAGCGCATCTGGCGGTGGCCATCGCTTATAAATGCGATGGTGCTCTGGGTAAGGAGCACCAGGTTGTCTGCAGCCCTCTGGTACAGAGTGAAGCGGACTGCTGCCTTGAAGTTCCCGCCGTTTATGTTAAGCACCACAGGTCTTCCGGTGACAGTCTGATGCTGAGCCTTGTGGTCGGATACCACCTGTGCAGTGGTTCCGTCCTGGATCTTAAGGTCAATTGCCATGTTGTACACCTGGCTGTCGGCGCTTTCCACATTTATAGTCTCGGCAGAGGGAGCAGGGTTTTCCTGAGAAAAGATCATAAGAGGAGATGCTAAGAAAAGGAATACAAAAAAGAGTTTTCTCATATCACTTATTCCCATTCCTGTTCATGAAGTCCACCTCTTTTATAAGAAGCGGTTCCCCTGCGTGTATAAATGTGTTGATAGCAGGAATATCAAATTCGATAGCACTGTTGTCGAAGATGTTGTCATCACCAAGCAGTGCATCTGATGCATCGGTCATGTTGAGCTCAGGGGTTGCGGGGCTCGATGTGGTGTGCTTGCCCATATAGAAGCTTACCACGCTGAGGGAGAGCACCACTATGAAGGCTGCCACAAGGGCTGCTGCTGCGGGGAAGGATATCTGGAAACGGCGCTGCCAGAAGTTCACCTTAGGAAGCTTCTGATCCTCTTGGTCAATAATATTCATGATTTTGTTCCAGGTGTTCACCTGGGCCATCTTGAAGTCAGGCTCTTCTTCGGCATTGATGGCGGAAGAAATCAGTCCCAGCTCTGCCATTTTCTTCTGGCAGTGAGGACAGGAATCCACATGAGTCTTGATAACTTTCTTCTGGGAATCCTCAAGCTCGTCATCATAGAATGAAGATAGAATCTCTACATCAGGGCACATATACCTCTCCTACAGGTAACAGCTTTCCGAGGGCCTCCCTCGCCCGGAAAATCCGTATCTTGACATTGCTCTCGCTTATACCGAGGGCAGCGCCAATCTCCTTGTAATTCATCCCTCCGAACTCCCTTAATACAAGAGGAGCCTTCAGGTTTTCAGGAAGCTGATCCAGGGCCTGGTTGACCTTTTCCACAGCATCCTTCTTCAAAAGCTCTTTCTCACCAGTATCATCGGAAAAAGAAGGCTTATGCTTTATCTTGTCAAAAGCACGGTTTTTCACCTTCTCATGCTCCAGATAGTTGAAGGACAGGTTCTTTACCACCCGTATAAGCCAGTACTTGGCGTCCTCAACCGACTGGAATGTATCCACCCGGTGATACAGCTTTATGAATGCGTCCTGGCACACGTCCTGGGCGGCATCCATGTCCTTGGTGACATGATAAGACACCTTGATCACCACAGGGAAGATCTCATTATAGAGCTTCTCGAAATAATCCTTCTTTGTCTTATCATCCATAACTTAAAACAACCTACTTTCTGTTTAGTTACATTTTCTGCAGGTTGTACCCTGCGGGGTGTCCTTGATCTCGTACCCAAGTTCCTTGATTTTATCCCGGCACTGGTCTGCGGTGGCAAAATCCTTGGCCTTCCGCGCCTGGTTGCGCTGATCAATCAGGGCCTGCACCTCTGCAGGAAT
>JAFXTY010000062.1 GCA_017535435.1 Spirochaetia bacterium
GGTGTCCCCCAGGACATCGCAGTGCTCCAGCTCTACAGGGGTGATGATGGAAACCTCCGGCAAAACCAGGTTGGTGGCATCCAGCCTTCCTCCCATGCCGGTCTCCAGCACAGCCCACTGGCAGCCCTGTTCCTTGAATATAAGGAAAGCCAGCAGTGTAAGAAGCTCGAAGGTGGTGGGCTGTC
Organism: Spirochaetia bacterium; assembly: GCA_017535435.1. GTDB lineage: Bacteria > Spirochaetota > Spirochaetia > CADAEX01 > CADAEX01 > CADAEX01. Next base: position 186 of record JAFXTY010000062.1, read on the forward strand.
CCAGATTTCCGGTGAGTTTCCCGCACTCCAGTATCTCTTTTATAAGCTCAGTGTTGCGGATATAGATATCATCGGGAAAAAACTCACCTGCCAGAGTTATCCGCTCCTTGTAGGTTATCAGGTGAGGAGAGGTGAACAGACCAGTCTTATAGCCAAGCTCTTTTAGAATGCGGGCAGTTATGGCTGCGGTGGAACCTTTCCCCTTGCTCCCTGCTATATGCACAGCTTTAAAAGAACGCTCAGGGTGACCGCAGGCCTCAAGCATAAAGGCCATCCGCTCAAGCTTATATTCGGTCTGGGCGCTGGTGAAATTCCGCTCCAGGTTTGTGAAGCTTTCTATGTAATTAAAGGCGTCGGAGCTTGAATGCATTCCCATGGGTGATGAATCCTTCATAGTCGGCAAGCTCTTTGACATGAGGCTCCACAGCCTTGTATCCCTTTTCATCCATCTGGATTACAGAAGTATATTTTACAAAGTCCCGGATGGAGACAGCAGAGAAAGTCTTGGCTGTCCCGCCTGTAGGAAGCACCGCATTAGGCCCTGTGGAGTAGTTTGCGGCAGAGAAGGGAGTGCATCTGCCCAGGAGTATCTCGCCGGCATTCACAATCTTTTCTGCAGTGGCCGCAGGATTTTTGGTCATAATCTCCAAATGCTCAGGTGCGAAGTTGTTCACAATGTCACAGGCCTCATCCATATTCTTGGTAAGAATGATGCCGCCGTAGCCCGACATAACATCGCTCAGGAAGGTGTGGCGGGGCTCCGGGATCTGTGGAATCATTTTCTTTAGGTGAGCCAGCACCCCGTCGGCTGTTGCCTTGGATGGGGTGATAAGAAGGGCAGAGGAGTCGGAGCCATGCTCTGCCTCCACCATCAGGTCCAGTGCCGCCAGGTATGGGTCTGCGCTCTCATCAGCAAGCAGGATGGACTCCGACGGCCCGGCCGGCAGTCCCACATCGATCTTGCCATAAAGAATCCGCTTTGCGGCCGACACAAACTTGCTGCCAGGGCCTACCACCTTGACCACAGGCTTTATGCTCTCTGTCCCGTAGGCCAGGGCGGCCACTGCCTGGGCGCCCCCTGTGCGGTAGACTTCGTCTATACCGCACAGCCTGGCAGCATAGAGGCAGGCCGCATCCACGGTGCCGTCCGGGTTAGGAGGGGTCACTACGCATACCCGCTTTACTCCAGCCTCGACTGCCGGCACTCCCAGCATATAGAGCATGGAAGGGAAGCTTCCTCTGCCCCTTGGTATATAAAGACCAACCGATTCCACCGGAGTCATCTTCTCATAAGCCTTGATTCCAGGCCTTACAGTCACCATCTTCCCAGCTTCAGGCTTGTTTGCCACATGGAACTTCCGCACATTCTCTATGCAGAACTCCAGGGCCTTCTTAAGCTCAGGAGAAAGGCTTTTCTCTGCCTTGTCAAACTCCTTCTTCTGCACCCTTATGGGGAGCTTGGACAGGTCTGCCCTGTCAAACTTCAGGGCATATTCCCTTAGGGCCTTGTCCTTATATTTCCGTACCCGTTCAATTATTTTCTCAACAGTCTCCCGGATCTCATTTATATTTATCTCGCTCCGGGAAAAGATCTTCTCCTTCTGCTTCTCAGAGAGTTTTTCCCAGATTCTATAGTTGATTTTTGCCATCATTTTCTCCAATTTGAGATCATTTTACAACAAAAAAGGGATAATCGTCTATATTTTCGCTCCAGATTGTGGTATCTTTATATAGTAGGAAGAATGTCATGGAAGATTTGTACAAGATTCTGGGAGTGAACCGGAGCGCAACACAGGAGGAGATAAAGAAAGCTTATCATGATCTGGCTATGCGCTATCATCCCGACTTCAATCCCGGAGACCCCGAGGCAGAATATCTCTTTAAGAAAATAAGCAGTGCCTACGCTGTCTTAAGCGATGCCGACCAGAGGGCAGAATACGATGGACAGATGTTCCGCTGCCGCGTGGAAGGGTATGAGAGTTCCTGGCACAATCCTTATGAGAATTATACAGCCGCCGATTTCATCGGAGCTTTCAATTATTTCTTCAATGCCGGCCGGTTCCAGCGTCAAAGACGGAATGCCTGGGCCCATGGCGTCAAGGTTCCTGTTACAGGCTGGACTGCAGTTTTCCGCGGTGTCCTTATTTTTATGGCAGCTGTGCTTCTGGCCCGGTTCACCGGACGTATGGGTTTTATGGGAATAGTGCTCAGCTTTGCAGTGCTCTTCTTCGGAATCCGTTACATTATAAAGGGTTTCTACGATATGATGGGAGGAGCAGGAAAAAAAGATGGCAGATAAGAGAATCCAGAAAGAGCTTTTGGAACGGTTCTGCCGTTATGTGCAGATAGAGACCACATCGGAGGATAATTTGGCAGACCGCTGTCCCACCACAGAAGGGCAGCTGACTCTTATCAATATGATTGCCAGCGAGCTGAAGGCCTTGGGGATTAAAGATGTTTCTGTGGATAATAACGGCTATTTGCGTGCTTTCATCCCTGGCAATATCTCCCGTAAGAAAGTATTCGGGTTCATTTCTCACGCCGACACTTCCCCTGAGGTGAGCGGTAAAAATGTCAAACCTGTCATCCATAAAAACTATGATGGCAAGGCTATAAAACTTTCTGACAATATTGTTATTTCCCCTAAGGAGTATCCGCTCCTTGCCCAGTACAAGGGAAAGACAATTATTACTGCCGACGGCACCACCTTGCTGGGAGCCGACGACAAGGCCGGCATTGCCGAGATAGTCACTGCAGCCTCTTACTTCATGGCCCATCCCGAGGTAAAACGGAACTCCATGGAGATATTCATAACTCCCGACGAAGAGATAGGCCGTGGTACCGACCGTTTCCCTATGGACAAGATCAAGTCCAGCTATCTCTACACAGTGGACGGTGACACCGAAGGGTGCATCGAGGCAGAGTGCTTCAATGCCTATGGCGCCAGGCTTAAAATTAAAGGAGTATCTATCCATCCGGGCTCGGCTTATGGAAAGATGGTCAATGCAACCCTTCTGGGCTCTGAATTCCTTTCCATGCTTCCAAAAAACGAGATGCCCGAGACTTCAAAGGATAGGGAGGGATTCTTCTGTCCGGTAAGCATATCTGGCGGTATGGAGGAGTGCCAGGTTTCCCTTATTCTCCGGGACTTTGACGCTTCTGGTATGGAGCGTCGGATCAGGATGGTGGAAGAGGCTGCCGAGGCCCTGAAGAAATGCTGGCCTTCTGCAGTTGTTGAGCTTGAGATTGCCCACAGCTATTCCAATATGAGGGAATATGTGGATAAGGATAAAAAATGCCTTTCCTACCTTGAGGATGCGGTGGAGAAGACCGGTATAAAGCCGGTGTATAAGCTTATCCGGGGCGGCACTGACGGCTCAAGGTTGAGCGAGATGGGACATCCATGTCCCAACATGTTCACCGGGGGGCAGAATTTCCATGGAAAGCTTGAATGGGCTGCCCTTCCGGCCATGGAACGGGCTGTTCAGGTAATCATCAATCTTGTATGTACGGGGATAAAACAGTGAAAAAGTTCTTCCTTCTTCTATGCCTATTTATAATATTCTCCAGCTTTGTTTATGCCCAGGAAGAGGTGATTCCTATCAAGATAGTGGAGTTCCCTCTGCCGGCATCGGCCCGCACCTATGAGATATCAGAATACCGCTCCTTTGTGGAGATGGACCGCCCCTTTATGGGCGAGGGCTTCTCTTGCAGATTTGCCCCATTCACCTCTGCCGATATATCCGATTATTCCTATGATACCGAAGGGGAGGCAATAGTCTTCAAAAGGGTGGAGAATGTGGAGAAGACTGACAGCATTGGAACTGTTTTCTTTACCGCCAAGTTCCAGTACATAGTCTGTCAGGAGGGTGCAGAGCCTGTGGTGCACAACTTCAGCACTGTAGGAAACGGCACAACAGCAGAGCAGGCGCTGGACAGGTGCTTCAGAAATGCGGCTATCCATGTATCAGACATTGCTGGATCTATTTCTATCCGTCCAGCTCCATTCACAGTCTCCAGCATGGTTTCCGGCGAGTATGTCCTTTCCTGCGGCAAGAAGGACAAGATTGCAAAAGGGGATGAGTTCCATGTCTATTCCAAGAGGAACGGACAGGATATAGGAAAGCTCTATGCGGTGAAGGTCAAAGATGATATCACCTTTGCCCAGCCCATCCATCTGAATGATCAGGTCATTGCAGGCGACGGCGTGGAGCGGGTGAAGATGTTTGGCTTCGGGGCCAATTTCTACTACGACAGGATATTCGGAGACGACCTCAACTGTTTCGGCATGTACCTTGAGTACTTCAGGTTCTTCCGTTCCTTCCGGTTCCTCATCGGAACAGAGCATATATCGGGTCTGGACGACAACAGCTGGAACATCTACGGAGGTCTCAAGACCATGTGGCATCTCGGATATCTGGATCTCTCCAGCCTGATTTATTTAGGGCGGGGTTATGCGGACAGCGCTTACCGCTACACCGGCGGCAGCATCAAGATTCTGGCTGAGTTCACCCCTATAGACTGGATTAAGGTGGGACTTGAGACCGGTTATACAAAATGGCTTGCCGACCACGACGATGAATACCCCAACTACGGCGGCTTCCTGCTGGGGGCTGGAATAACACTCCGTTTTTAATTATAGTGATGTCATGAGCTCATATATTCTTACTGTAACATGTCCAGATCAGAGCGGAATCATAGCTGCCATAACCAACTGCATAGCATCCGGCAAAGGTAATATCCTTAATCTGGCCCAGCATACAGCCACCGACATCGGCATGTTCTTCTGCCGCATTGTCTTTGTGGCTCAGGAGGGCTTTTCAGAAGCGGACTTCAAGAAAGAGTTCGGCAAGGTAGGGGAGCACTTCTCCATGAAGTGGCATATCTTCAACCGCGGCATAAAGAAACGGGTGGCCATACTGGTGTCCAAGACCAGCCACTGCCTTTACGAGCTTCTTTTGAAGCATGCCGATGGCGAGCTTGACTGCGAGATTCCAGTCATAATCTCAAACCATCCGGAGCTGGCCCACATAGCCACCTCCTTCCATATTCCCTTCTTCCAGATCGATACAGCAAAGGGGAAGGAAGAGTATGAGAAAGACCTGGAGGAGATCTTAAGACAGTACAATATAGAGCTGGTTATCCTGGCCCGGTACATGCAGGTGCTGAGTCCAGATTTCTGCAGCCGCTGGAACAACCGGGTAATAAACATCCACCACGGCTTCCTGCCGGCATTCAAGGGTGCCAAACCATACCATCAGGCATGGCAGAAGGGGGTGAAGATCATCGGTGCCACCGGGCATTTTGCCACAGCAGACCTGGATCAGGGACCTATCATCTTCCAGGATGTGATCCGTGTTGCAGACACCTGTTCGGTGGAGGAGTTCACCAGGATGGGCAAGGATGTTGAGCGGCGTGTGCTGTATGAATCGGTACGGCGCTACCTGTCTCACAGCATATTCTTCTACAGCGGAAGGACATTTATTATAGAGTAAGTGGAAAAACCCACTTGACCTTTTGCAAGGTTTTATTTTATAAATATAGAACGAATTTTTATTATTAGTAGGTTGGAAAAATGTACGCTCTTATTGATATGAAAGGCAAACAGTACAAGGCTGAGAAGGGAGCACTTCTCAGAATGGATAAGATTGATGCTGAAAAAGGCGCAACTCTTGATTTTGACACAATCATGCTCATCAGCGGCGACGGTGCTCAGAAGATCGGAACTCCTTACATTGCAGGAGCTAAGGTCACTGGAACTGTAGAGGATCAGATCAAGGACACAAAGGTCGTTGTAATGAAGTATAAGAGAAGAAAGAATTACAAGCGGACCAGAGGTCACAGAGCTCAGTATACAATCGTTAAAGTTACAGATATTATCGAGGGGTAATCAGATATGGCACATAAGAAAGGTGGCGGAAGCTCAAGAAACGGAAGAGACTCAAATGCACAGAGACTTGGCGTCAAGAAATTCGGTGGCGAGCTTGTTTCTGCTGGTTCCATCATTGTAAGACAGAAAGGTACTGAATTCCATCCTGGCGAGAACGCTGGACTGGGAAAGGACCACACTATTTTTGCCAAAGAGACTGGAACAGTTAAATTCCATCAGAAACAGGGCAGAAAATTCATCAGTATCGAGAAAGTAGAAGTAGCAGAATAATTTTTTTAAACTATTGTGCGTGGTTTTGTAGACGAAACATCACTAGAAGTCGGCTCCGGTAAAGGCGGAGCCGGTTGTGTTTCTTTAAGGCGGGAAAAGTATATTCCCAAGGGCGGTCCCGATGGCGGTGACGGCGGAAAGGGCGGTGATGTTGTATTCCAGATCAAAAGAAATCTAAGGACATTAGCACATCTCAGATTCAAACGGATCATCAATGCTGGCAACGGACGTCCCGGAGAAGGGCGCAAGAAGCACGGCGCTGACGGCGAGGATGCTGTCATACTGATGCCTCCTGGGGCTATCATCAAGGATTATGAGACCGGCGAAGTGCTCCACGACTTTGCCCAGGACGAAAGCGACTGGGTATTCTTGAAGGGGGGCAAGGGGGGCCTTGGCAATATGAACTTTGCCACCTCCCGTCACCAGACCCCCAGGTTCGCTCAGCCCGGTCTTCCTGGTCAGAGCCGTAAGATAATCATAGAAATCAACATAATAGCAGATATCGGCTTCGTGGGCTTTCCCAACGCAGGCAAATCCACATTGCTGGGCCGGCTCACCAATGCAAACCCCAGGGTGGGCAGCTACCCCTTCACAACCAAAATTCCTAACCTTGGTGTCTACGCTCTGGACGATCAGGATATTGTCCTTGCCGACATCCCCGGCATCATAGAGGGAGCATCCCAGGGTGCAGGTCTTGGGATAAGGTTTCTCAAGCATATAGCCAGGACCAGGGGGCTTCTGTTCCTCATCGATGTATCCCAGCCCGATTATCTGGATTCCTTCGAGATCCTTTTAGGAGAGCTCAAGGCTTTCTCTCCTGAGCTTGCAGAGCGCAGGCGGGTTATCCTGGCCACCAAGATGGATACAGAAGGAAGCGGAGAAAACTTGGCAAAGCTTATGGAAAAATACCCGAAGGAGGAGATTCATGGAATATCTGTGTTCTCCGGTTTCGGCATGGAAAAGATAAAAGATATTTTCTCAAGGCTGGTGCTGCAGGAAGAATGAGAACCTTTATTTTCGGCGGAAGCTTCAACCCGGTCCATACAGGACATCTCTTCATTGTGCAGGAGGTTATGTTCCAGCTGGGCTATGAGCGTGCCATCCTGGTTCCTGCAAACATCGCATCCCACAAGGAGAATCACACAGTAATCACACCCCAGGAGCGGCTGGAAATGCTGCATGCCGCAGTTGACGGCATTCCAGGCTGCATAGTGGAGGATTGCGACATAAAGAGAGGCGGCATAACCTACAGCATCGATACAATCCACTACATCCTTGAGCATTACGACATAACCGGCAGACTGGGCTTTATAATAGGTGACGACCTGCTTCCAGATTTCGGCACCTGGAAAAAGCCGGATGAGATAAAGAGTCTGGTGGACCTGATTGTGGTGCGCCGGAATATAGAGGACCCCATAGACTCAAAATACCCGGACTTCTACATAAAAAACAAAATGTTGCCGATATCTTCTACAGAGATACGGGAGCGGGTGAAGAAAGGGTATCCTATCCGATACCTGGTTCCGGAGAAAGTGAGGGAGATAATTGAACAGCGCCGATTTTACAAGTGATGCCTTTATAGCCAAGATGAACAGCTATCTTAAAAGCCATCTTTCTCCATCCCGATATGAGCATTCTGCTTCTGCTGCCGAAACCTGCCGCAGGCTTGCAGAGGAGTTCGGCTTTGATGAGAAGCTGGCCTTCTTCACCGGCTTGGTGCATGACATAGCCAGAGAGTATTCCAAAGAAGAGCTGGTTAAGTGGGCTTCCCAGGATGGAATGCCGGTAAGGGATATTGATCTTGATTCTCCAGTTCTGCTCCACGGCAGGGCAGGTGCCATGGTTCTTAAGAAAGAATTCGGCATAGCGGACAAGGAGGTGCTGGATGCCCTGTCTGCCCATACCACCGGTACTTCCGGTATGAAGACTCTTGCCAAGATACTGTTTGTAGCCGATTACATCGAGCCGAAACGTAAACATATAACACCTGAGTTCTTAGCCGGCCTGGAAGGGCTTGACCTGGACGGCATGGTATATGCTGTGCTCATGGGTACTCTCAATCATCTGGCCTCCAAGGGAAAGAGTGTGGCACCAGAGGCTCTTGAGCTTAAAAAGGAGCTTGAGCATGCGGAATAAGAAACTCTTTGCTCCCAGCAACATCATACTTCTGGTCATCCTGCTCATTATACTGGCCACAGTTGTATTTATCTCCCTCAGCATAAGGGAAGACAACGTGCAGAAAAAGCTTTCAGAGGGCAAGAGCATTGCCTTGGTCTTCAATATTACAGACAAGAAGAACATCCTGTTCTCAGAGGTGTTCATCTACCATCCCCAGACTCACAGGACTGCTGTCATAGATATTCCTGTGAACTACGGTTCCCTGATAAAATCCTTGTCCAGGGTCGATCGTCTTGATGTGCTTTATAAGAAGGGAAAACCTGATCAGTATATAAAGAAAATAGAGGCAGAATCGGGCCTTTCCATCCCATTCTATCTTGATTTTGAGCTTGAGGAGTTCAAGAGCTGCGTTGACCTTTTAGGGGGGCTCGATTTTGTCATCGGTACTCCCGTGATACGCCATGAGACCCTGTCCGACACAGTGCTGCTTCCGGGAGGAAGGCACAGGCTGGACGGTGATAAGGTTATGGAATATATCATCAACGAGGAGCTTAATTCTGCAGATTCAGAGCTTGCATCAAGCAGACAGAAGCTTATCCAGACCTTTGTGAGCGCTCTTGGTGCCCAGAAGGATCTGCTCCTTAAGAAAGAGGTGTTCCCCACACTGTATAAGAACATTGACACCAACATGTCCCAGCTGGATCTTAAGTCATTCCTTGCAGAGATGGCCAAGGCAGACTGTCCCCGCATGATATTCCACCGGGTGCTGGGAGACAAGAAGATAGTTGATGATAAAGTTATGCTGTTCCCTTATTATAACGGCAACCTGCTCAGGGAAGGCCTCAAGCAGATTGTAGAGGCTCTGGGCAATACCAATGTGCTGGAGGGGAGCAACATCAACATAGAGATACTTAACGGAACCTCGGTGGGCGGTCTTGCAAACAGAACCTCTGCAACCTACCGGAGCTTCGGATACAATGTGACAACAGTAGGCAACGCTGAATCTGGGGATGTTGAGACAACCCTCATAATCGGACATAGAAATGATATGGCCATAATAGAGCGGGTGGCGAAAGTGATCAAGTGCAGAAACATCTCTACAGAGAACGGAGCCGAAGGAACTATAACAATTATTTTAGGGAAGGACTTTGATGGCAGACAATGCAAATGAAAAAACTGTGAAGGAAATTGCAGCATTCATTGACGAACATAATGGACAGGACACTGTGGTCCTGAACATCTCGGAGCTTAACAGCTGGACCGATTATTTCATCATAACAACTGTCACCAGCTCAGGCCATCTGCGTGGTCTTTTGAGCCAGCTTTATCAGGAGCTGGAGGAAAAGAAACTTGTGCTCCAGCACCGCCATAAAAAAGCCGACGACGAGCGGTGGGTCCTCCTTGACTGCGGTTTTGTGGTCATCCATCTGATGAACCAGGAGGCAAGGGAATTCTACAACCTTGAGAAGCTATGGTTCAGTGGCGAGAAACTCGAGTTTAGATAATTTAAAAAAGTAATATAAGACCAAAAAAATATAATATTTTGTTATTTCGAAAAATTTTTCTATACATTTTAAAAATGTATGGTAAAATTTTTATTAAGAGCGGGAAAACCCCTGCTTTACAGAAGATACAAAATAGGGGGTTTTGTATTATGGAAATCACTGATATCAAGATTCGGAAAGCCACGGCAGAAGGCAAGCTCAAAGCGTATGTCAATGTTACTTTCGACGATTGTTTTGTGGTTCACAACCTGAAGATCATCGACGGTAAGGATGGCGCATTCATCGCTATGCCAAGCCGCAAGACTCAGACCGGTGAGTACAGGGACGTGGCACATCCAATCTCTCCGGAGTTCAGGGCAAAGATGCAGGAGAAAATCCTGGAAGCCTACGAAAAAGCCGACACCACAGAAGAAATAGGACCAGAAGAAGAATAATCATAACCGGACAGTTTAATGCCTCTTAAATGAATTAAGAAGTATATTGTCATTTTTTCTTGTATTATATATAATATTTTTTTAGGATGGATGGGATGTAGGCCAGTGGTAAGCCAACGGGTTTTGGTTCCGTCAATCGCAGGTTCGAATCCTGCCATCCCAGTATTGCATTTGGTAGAGGAGAATGAATATGGCAGACAAAAATACTCTTGACATCACATTACGGACAGAGTTAGGCAAGAGAGCGAACTATAAGCTCAGAAAGGAAGGAAAGATTCCAGCAGTTGTATATGGTGGAAAAGAGCTGCGCTATGTTGCAATTGATGACAGAGAATTTGAGAAGAAATATCATAGAGCACCAGAGAGCTTGATTATCTCTCTTATGCTTAACGGCGAGGAGCAGTGCGAGGTTCTTATCAAGGATTATCAGGATGATATCCTTACTGGCAAGATGCAGCACATCGACTTCTTTGAAATTACAAGAGGCGTTCTGCTTAAGACCAGTATCCCTGTATACCTGGAAGGTGTTCCTACAGGTGTCAAGGCTGGTGGCGTTCTTGAGCAGATTGTTCATAGCATCGAGGTTGAGTGTCTTCCTAGAAACATTCCTGAGAAGATTGCAATCGATGTATCTGGACTGGATATGAACCAGGCATTGTATGTCAAGGACATTCCTGCAAATCCAGATGTAAAGCTTCTGCTTGATCCGGATGAGATTATCTGCCACGTCACCCATGTTAAGGAAGAGCCAGTTGCAGCTCCTGCAGAAGGTGAGGAAGCAGCAGCCGAAGCAGCTCCAGCAGAAGGTGAAGCAGCAGCAGCTGACGCAGAAAAGAAATAATATATGGTTGTTCTGGGACTGGGAAATCCTGGGGATGAATACGCCGACACAAGACACAACTGTGGCTTCAAGGTGGTGGATTACCTGGGAGAAAAGACCGGCATAGAACTTAAGAAGAAATTCTTCAAAAAATATATCTACGGTAAAGGGGTTTTCAAGGGGAAAGAGATTTTCCTGGTAAAGCCCCTTACTTTTATGAATGCTTCCGGCAATGTTATCCGGGATGTTCTTAAAGCTGCCGACTGCACCACAAAGGATATAATTGTGGTATGCGACAACATGGATCTTTTTCCAGGTGTCCTGCGCATAAAGCGGGGTGGCGGCGATGCTGGTCACAATGGACTTAAATCAATAATGACATTTGCCCCGGCAAATGATTTTCTCAGAGTATATATCGGTATAGGCCGCCCTCCATATTCCGGCGATGTATCGAATTATGTCCTGGGTGTGCCAGACAAGATTGACAGGGAGAACATAGCAAAGGCTGTGGAGAAGGCAGGCGACGGCATACTTTCACTGACCGGCAGAACCGTGGAGCAGGTGACAAATGAGATCAATTCAATCAAAAACATTTCTCAAAGACCTGGTGATTGATTATTTCAATCAGCTTCCTGATTTCGCCTCTTCAGAAAAGAAAAAGGTTCTTCTCGGCTTTTCCGGCGGCCCCGATTCCATGTGCCTTATGCTGCTTTTAAACGAGCTTAAAGAGCAATTGAACATAGAGATTGTCCTTGCATATTATAACCACATGCTCCGGAGCCAGGATGAGCTTTCCAAGGAGCTTTCCTTTATCCGCAGGATTGCGGACCAGTATAAGCTCCCCCTGGAGATAGGCACCGACTTGGGCCGTATCGAAGAGCTTTCTGCCGAGATAGGCGAGGAGGGGGCGGCCCGGAAGGCACGCTATGAATTCTTCGAGAGCACCATGAATAAGTATGGCTGCGATCACCTGGCACTGGCTCATAATCTGGACGATACAATCGAGACTCTTGTTATGCGCTTTTTCAAGGGAAGCGGCATAGGGGGCATGATGGGAATCCCTGATCAGAGGGAATATATTATCAGACCCCTCTCCAGCTGTCCCAAGAGGGCAATACTTGATTATGTCGAGCAGTGCGGCACAGGCTATTCACTGGACACCACAAACCTGGGAACCGATTATCTGAGAAACCGGGTGCGGAACCTTCTGCTGCCCCGGATCAGAGAGGTGTTCCCCAGCTGCACCAAGTCCCTTCTTGAGTTCTCGGATAAGGCTTCTATGTCATACCGATTTATCAAGGAGCAGACTGCAAGGCTGGTTGTGTGGCAGGATATGGGAAACGGCATTTTCTCCACCAGTTACAGTAACTTTATGGCTCAGCCGGATGTTATCAAGATAGAGGCTGTTTACAGCTGCTTTGACCTTTTTGCCAAGGGACAGAAAAGGGAGCTTCCATACCGCTTTGTCCGGACTGTTCTGGATAAGAAATCGGTGCGCCGGGGTGCACTGCTTCTAAAGGGGTATGGATTCAAGATAAGGCGGCACGGCGAGGACCTGGAATGGTATCCTGATAAAGAAAATAATAAAATATATAATAATAGGGGTTTTTCTGTTGAAAAATCTTTGGTATCTTTATGTAAGAAAGATGATATCTGGATTCCTGTTGACGGGGTTCAGGGGGAGCTCTTTTTCCGAAGCTGGAAAAATGGCGATTATATCATCTCCGGAGGCATTAGGAAAAAGCTTAAGAAGATTTTTTCCGAGTGGCAGGTTCCTGTGGAGATGCGCAGTGCTGTTCCTATTATCTGTGACAGCAGAGGTGTCATCGCAGTCTGGGGAGGTCTGTATGGTTACAGAAACCGGGTTTCAGATCTGATCAGACTGGAGAGCAGGGCCGGCGAAGACAGGGAAGTATATATTTTAAAATCAAGGCAGGATTGAATGTCAGACAACGAAAACGAAGAAAA
>JAFXTY010000063.1 GCA_017535435.1 Spirochaetia bacterium
ACTTGCATTTCCACAATGCGCCGTATGCTGTCTTCGCTCAGTGGGTCGAAGAGGACAATCTCGTCGATGCGGTTGATGAACTCGGGGCTCATATACCTGCGGAGTCCTTGCAGCACCTGCTTCTGTGCCTCTTCGATGACTGCCCGCCGGTCGCCTGGCGTCTGCTGTGCCCGCAGGATGACGTCGGCGCCGAAGTTGCTGGTCATGATCACGATGGTGTTCTTGAAGTTCACCACGCGTCCCTGTCCGTCGGTCATGCGTCCGTCGTCGAGCACCTGCAGCAGCGTCTCGAACACCTTTGGGTGGGCTTTCTCGATTTCGTCGAGCAGCACGACGCTGTAGGGTTTGCGCCTCACCGCCTCGGTGAGTTGTCCGCCCTGGTCGTAGCCCACATATCCCGGAGGAGCTCCAATAAGCCTTGAGACTGTATGCTTCTCCATGTACTCACTCATATCGATACGGGTAAGGGCATGCTCGTCATCAAAGAGGAAGTCTGCCAGTGTCTTGGCCAGCTCGGTCTTTCCAACACCGGTAGGTCCCAGGAAGATGAATGTTCCAAGAGGCTTGCCCTCCTCTGAAAGTCCTGTCTTGTTACGTCTTATAGCGTCGGATACAGCCTGGATAGCCTTCTCCTGTCCTACAACACGCTTGCTCAGGATAGACTCAAGGTTGATGTATTTCTCAATCTCGGAGGCCATCATCTTGGAGACAGGAATACCGGTCCAGGCCGATACAACTTTCGCGATATCCTCCTCGCCAACCTCCTCCTGGAGCATGCTGGTCTCTCCCTGGATCTTCTGGAGCTGCTCTGTCTTAGCCTTCCGCTGGGCCTCGATCTGCGGAATAAGTCCATACTTTATCTCGCCGGCCTTGGCCAGGTTGCCTTCCCTCTCGTACTTGGCCTCCTCGCTCTTAAGATGCTCAAGCTTCTCCTTAAGACCACGGATCTCGTCGATGGCGCTCTTCTCGTTCTTCCACTGGAGCTTCATGGCATCCTGCTTGTTCTTAAGCTCGGCCAGCTCCTTCTCAATATTTGCAAGCCGCTCCTTGGAGGCATCGTCTGTCTCCCGTGTCAGGGCATGCTTCTCTATATTAAGCTGAAGAATCTTCCGCTCTATCTTATCCAGCTCGGTAGGCTGGCTCTCGATCTCCATCTTAAGCTTGCTGGCTGCCTCATCCATCAGGTCGATAGCCTTATCAGGCAGGAACCTGGATGTGATGTATCGGTCAGAGAGCACTGCTGACGCAATGATAGCCTCGTCCTTTATCCGGACACCGTGATGAACCTCGTACCTGTCCTTAAGACCACGGAGAATAGCAATGGTATCCTCAACAGAAGGCTCTTTTGTATATACAGTCTGGAACCGCCGCTCGAAGGCTGCATCCTTCTCCACATATTTCCGATACTCATCCAATGTTGTGGCACCGATACACCGCAGCTCACCTCTTGCAAGGGCAGGCTTGAGCAGGTTGGATGCATCCATGGCACCCTCTGCAGCACCGGCACCCATAAGGGTATGGAGCTCATCTATAAAGAGGATGATGTTGCCGTTGCTCTCGGTAACCTCCTTGAGGACAGCCTTCAGCCGCTCCTCGAACTCGCCCCTGAACTTGGCACCTGCAACCAGGGCTCCCATATCCAATGCCAAAAGTTTTTTATTTTTAAGGGAATCTGGGACATCCCCTGCCACAATACGGCGGGCAAGCCCCTCTACAACTGCTGTCTTACCTACACCAGGCTCACCTATGAGCACAGGATTGTTCTTTGTACGCCTTGAGAGAACCTGCATAACACGGCGGATCTCCTCATCACGTCCGATGACAGGATCCAGCTTGTCCCGCCTTGCCAGCTCGGTAAGGTCACGGCAATACTTCTCCAATGTCTGAAATTTGCCTTCAGGATTCTGGTCTGTGACCCGCTGATTGCCGCGGATAGCCACCAGTGTCTGAAGAATTGAGTCCTTGGTTATGCCATGTCCTTTAAGCATCCGGCCGCATTCGGTGTCCGACATGGCGATTGCCATGAAGATATGCTCTGTGCTTATGTACTCATCCTTAAGGTTGTCTGCCTCTTTCTCGGCTTCGTTCAGAATCTGATATGATGCATTGCTGAGGCTCACCTGGGCAACTCCGCCGTAAGCACGGGCAAGACGCTGCAGAAGGCGCTCTGTGTCTGATATAAGTAAATCTTTTCCTGCTCCCAGTTTGTCCACCAGAGGGGGAATAATGCCATCCTGCTGGGTAAGGAGGGCAAGCAGCAGATGCTCGGGCTCCAGGACCGGATGATTGTATTTGGTCACAAGGCGCTGAGCTTCCATAATTGCTTCTTGGGTTTTGACTGTAAATTTCTCCTGATTCATTTTGTGCCTCTTGATTGTTCTGGTATACCTAAAAAATACTAATGATTTTGGTTGCAGACAATAGAAAATTTCGGTATCATAAAATCGGAGGGGAACATGGAGACATCTTTTGATCTCATCATCATAGGGGCTGGACCTGCAGGTCTTACAGCAGCCCAGTACGGAGCCCGGGCAAACTTAAGGACATTGCTTATCGAGGAAGCTTCTGTGGGAGGCCAGAGTCTGAACATAACAGATCTGGAGAACTACCCAGGCTTCGAAGAACCTATAAGCGGTGGGGAGCTCTGCAGCAGAATGAAGGTCCAGGCCGACAAGTTCGGTGCCAAGTTTCTGGCTGCCTCTGTCCAGGCCATCTCAAAACAGAATGATGTATTCACCATAACCACCGACAGCGGTGTCTTCACCACATATACAGTGATCCTGGCCACAGGAGCCAAGCACCGGAAGCTGGGTGCCAAAGGTGAGGATGATTTTACAGGCCGGGGTGTATCCTACTGCGCTGCCTGCGACGGAGCCTTTTTCAAGGGGAAGAAAATCATCGTAGTGGGAGGCGGCGACACAGCCTGCTCCGAAGCTCTTTTCCTGGCAAATCTAAGCGACAAGATTATCATGATCCACCGGAAGGATCGTTTCCGGGCCCAGAAAGCTCTGGCCGACCGGGTGCTGAACAACAAGAATATAGAGGTGCGCTTCAACACCACCTGCACCGAAATCAAAGGAAGCAGCAAGGTGGAGTCGGCTGTCCTTATGGAGAACGGAATCCAGTATGAGCAGGACACCGATGCAGTGTTCATCTTCACCGGTATACTGCCTGCAAACCAGCTGGCAGAAGGGGTCAACATGGACGAGGCCGGCTATATTGCAACCGACAGCCATATGGAGACCTCCCTCAAGGGGCTTTTTGCTGTAGGCGATGTCCGCACTTCCCCCTTCCGCCAGGTGGTGACCGCCTGCTCCGACGGCGCAGTTGCAGCCCACTATGCCGGCATTCTGGTGGATGAGCTCAAGGGAGAGGCCTACACCTGAAAAAGCTTCTTCTCTCTTTTCTCTTCTGTCTTATTATATGTTTCTCTCTCTGTGCCCAGAATGTTGATTTCTGGCAGGAGGATGAAAGCGATACACTGGGGCTGCAGCTGCTCCTGGCAATGTCTGATGAGGAGCTGGCAGGTCAGCTTTTCATGATAAGCTATCCCGGCGCCGACCCTGATGAAACCGCAATACAATGGATAGAAGAACGGAACCTGGGGGGCATCAAGATTTTCGGGAAGAATGTAGGCTCCCTGCCGAAGCTGGCAGAGAACATAGGAATAATGCAGGACAAGGCATCAAAGACCAGACTGCGTATTCCCCTAATTACAGCCACCGACCAGGAAGGGGGCTGGGTGCGGCACATCAAATTCAACACATCCGAGACTGCGGGCAACATGTCCCTGGGAGCCTCAGGCATACCCAGCGATTCCCTTATGTCCTCCCTCTATATCAACAGGCAGCTTAAGGTGCTGGGGATAAACATGAACTTTGCCCCCACTGTGGATATTTATTTCAATCCAGACAACATGGTGATAGGCCCCAGGGCCTTCAGTGCCGATCCGCATCAGACTGCAGAGCTGGCCAAAGCCTGGCACCAGGGAGCTGAAGAAGCCGGCATAATAGCCACAGCCAAGCATTTCCCTGGACATGGCCGCACCGACAAGGATTCCCATGGGGCTCTTCCTATTATAAAGGCAACGCTGGAAGAAATTGAAGAGAGCGACCTGGTTCCCTACAAGGCTCTTATTGAGGAAGGAATTCCGGCCGTGATGGCCGGGCACCTGGCCTTCCCCAATATTACCGGGGGCAACAGACCCGCCACCATATCCCGGGAGCTGCTCAAGGGTGTGCTCCGGGACAAGCTTGGATTCCAGGGGATCATCATAACCGACGATATGATAATGGCAGGAGCCAGCTCCTATATCCGAAGTACAGCCCATGCCTGCCTGGAATCGATAAAGAGCGGCGCCGACATGGTGCTGGTCTCCACCGATTCCGAGACTTTCGATATGGCCCATAAGCTTATTATAGATGAGATGAGGAAAGACCCCGATTTCCGGCATCAGGTGCAGGAGAGCGTACTGAGAATCCTTGCCGTGAAACTGCATTATCTAAAGCCCCAGGGCGAACAGGCCATGATTCCCGACATGGCGGCAGTGCGCAGCTTCTTCCCCGACAGGCAGGCAGATAGTTTCTTCTACCGCCAATGCTGCCGCAGCGTCTCATTCATCAGGGATGCAGATGAAGAGTTTATTTCTCTTGAGGGCAAGAATGTCCTTTTTGTGGGCCCCCGCTATTTTCTCTCCGAAGCACTCAGGCGCTATCCAAAGGCTGGAACCTACCAGATTGCCCCCTATTTCTATGACACCGACGACTGGCATCCATACGAGCTGGGACACCTTATCCCAAAGTATGACAAGGTGGTGTTCTGCGTGGCTGGCCCGGCCCATGCCTCAATGCTCTCTCGCCTAAGGATATTCAAAGATGACATAGTGGTATTCTCGCTGCTGACTCCTGCTTTCATAAACGATATAACCTGGGCCAAAGGTATTGCAGTCTACGGCAGAAACAGCTCTTCCATAGCAGCAGGGCTTGCAGCCATGGCCGGGGAATACACCCCGGCAGGAAAGGTACCTATCCCTCTCAAGGAGGCAGAATGAACTGGCTCAGGATAGAAAATATTGACCAGTCCGGGTACCAGAACCAGCTGATCTCTCTGGTAAGGCCCCAGGAGATAAGCTGCATAGATGCGGTTCCAATAATCAACGGAACTCAAAAGAACTCAAAGCCTATAATCCTCCATACAGACGGAAGCACGGCAGATGCAGCCCTCTTCTTCACCGCCTATGGGAGGATAATGCCTGTCCTGGATTCAAGTTTCCTCTTCCGTCAGGAGGATGTGAATCATGTATCAAAGCTGGCCGGGAATGCAGTTTTCCTTCCCACATCTGTGTCTGGTAAATCAGAGGCGGTGGATATGTTCCTGGAGCGCTTTTCCTGCGGACAGCGGAAGCAGACTGTTGAACACTACATAATGGAACTGGAGCAGGCTGCCTTTAAAATGCCGCAGATACCAGACCAGCTTAAGATACGGATACTAAGGGGATCGGCCAGACAGCTGCTGCCCCTCTTCCCTCTCCAGAAAACCTACGAAAGGCAGGAAGTGCTTTTAAACCCTGATGCACAGGATCCATTCGAGACCCTCCGCTGGCTAAGGTCCATTCTCACAAAGGAGATCTGCTTCTACGCGAAACGGGGCTTACGCTATGTCTCCAAGGCAAACACAAATGCAGAAGGCTTCGACCACATACAGATAGGAGGTGTCTTCACTGTGCCCCGCTTCCGGAACCAGGGCTATGCACTCCATACTGTGGCAGCCCTGTGCAGGTGCATCATAGATAAGGAGCACAAGAATCCTTCCCTCTTTGTCCGCTCCGGGAATGAGACTGCTATAAAGCTGTACAAAAGCCTGGGCTTTGAGATTAAAGATACTACAAAGACTGTGTACCTGGATTAATCACCAGTGGTTGAAGGAGACAACCTGGGATGTAGGCTTCCGGTCGGTATGTGTGGGCTCCTCATCCTTCTCCCCCACCGCAAGCATCATAACTACCCGCATGGAATAAGGAAGAGTCAGGATATCGTGCACCGAGCTTTCGTTGAACATGGTGACAATGCAGCTGCCATACCCCTCTTTCTCAGCCTGGAGCATCATAAAGGAGACTGCAAAGGTTATATCAATAGGATATGATGGCTGGCCATTGGGCATCACATACTCAATATTGGTGGAGCAGGCCACGATTACAGCACCTGCATCCTGCACATGCTGCTGGCCATAGGCTGCAGAAGATATTTTACTTTTGATCTCAGGGTCATCAACTACCAAAAAGCGCCATGGCTGCCGATTCTTTGCAGAAGGGGCCAGCCGTCCAGCCTCAAGAATGCGGCTGAGCTTTTCTGGATCCAAAGGCACATCCTTAAAGTGCCTGACACTGAATCTGTTCTTTATCTCTGGCAATAATCCCATAATTTCATTATATGGTAAGGAAATATTCCTGTCAACATTAAATATTGTAACTGAACTGCCTTGGAGACACCAGTTCAGTGGCCGAATCTATGGCGAACTTGTCGGTCATGCCAGCTATGTAATCGGGGATCACATAGGAGAAATCTTCCTCAGCCTTATAGAAAGCCTCCATCTTCTGCAGATACCCGGCAAACTCGGTGGCCAGATTGGTCATCTCGCCCTCATACCTTCCATAATCAAAGCCATACCGGCCGAAAATCTCGGTCAGGTATTCCCACAGAGTATCTATAAGACGCTGGATCCGCTGGTCATATTTTATGAGC
>JAFXTY010000003.1 GCA_017535435.1 Spirochaetia bacterium
ATCTTCAAGGAGACTATGAAGGGGCTTGGAATCGAGACCCCACGCTCCGGTATCTGCCATACTGTTGCAGAGGCAGAGGCTATTGCCAACGATATCGGCTTCCCTGTAGTAGTACGTCCTGCATATACCATGGGCGGTCAGGGCGGCGGTTTCTGCTACAACGTGGAGGAGCTTCAGACTATCACACGGAACGGTCTTGAGCTTTCCCTTACACACCAGTGCCTTATCGAGGAATCCATCCTTGGCTGGGAAGAGCTGGAGGTGGAGGTGGTACGGGACTCCAAAAACCAGATGGTTGCCATCTGCTTCATCGAGAACATAGATGCAGTGGGTGTACATACAGGAGACTCCTTCTGTTCCGCACCTTTCCTTACAATAGACAAGGAGCTTGAGAAAAAGCTTCAGGATATGGCATTCCGGATTGTTGAGAAAATCGGCGTAATCGGCGGCACCAACGTGCAGTTTGCCCATAACCCCAAGACAGGCCGTGTAGTCATCATCGAGATCAACCCGAGAACATCACGGTCATCAGCATTGGCATCAAAGGCCACAGGATTCCCTATCGCCCTTATCTCTGCCAAACTGGCAGCCGGCCTTACACTGGACGAGATTCCATACTGGAGGGACGGCACCCTGGAAAAATATACACCGGGCGGAGCACCGGACGGCGACTATGTAGTGCTTAAGTTCGCCCGGTGGGCATTCGAGAAATTCCGGGGCGTAGATGATTCCCTGGGCACATCAATGAAGGCAGTGGGCGAGGTCATGGCTATCGGCAAGACCTTCAAAGAGACCTTCCAGAAGGCTATCCGCGGCCTTGAGAATGGAAGGGCCGGGCTGGGCTTTGCCAAGGACTTCAACAAGAAGAGCGCCGAGGAGCTCTGCGACATGCTCAAGGTTGCATCCAGCGAGCGCTACTTCCAGCTTTACGAGGCTATCCGCAAGGGTGTTCCAGTGGAGAAGCTCCACGAGATCACCTATGTCAAAGAGTACTTCCTCCAGCAGATGAAGGAACTGGTGGACTTTGAGGAAGAACTTCTCAAGAACCCTGGCCGTGTCCCCTCCGACGACATGCTTATCAAGGCAAAGAAGGACGGTTTCTCCGACAAGTATCTGGCAAAGATCCTCAAAATCAGCGAGAAGGATATCCGCAGAAAGAGGAACGAGCTGGGAATTAAAGAAGCATGGCTTGCAGTCCCTGTAAGCGGAGTGAAGAACGCAAGCTACTACTATTCCACATACAATGCGCCTGATACATCAAAGGCTTCAGACAACAAGAAGAAGATCATGATCCTGGGCGGCGGACCCAACAGAATCGGACAGGGAATCGAGTTCGACTACTGCTGCTGCCATGCCGCAATGCAGCTTAAGGAGATGGGCTACGAGACCATAATCGTAAACTGCAACCCGGAGACTGTATCCACCGACTACGACACATCGGACAAGCTCTACTTCGAGCCTGTCACCGCCGAGGATGTGCTCCAGATCTACGAGAAGGAGAAACCTTACGGAATCATAGTCCAGTTCGGTGGCCAGACACCTCTCAACATTGCCCGGGAGCTTCAGGAAAGCGGCGTGAATATCTTGGGTACATCCATCGATTCCATCGATATTGCCGAGGACCGGGACCTGTTCCGGAAGATGATGGATAACCTGAACATACCTATGCCGGAGAGCGGCATGGCTGTGGATTTCGAGGAGGCAAGGAAGATTGCAGAGAGCATCGGATATCCGATCATGATAAGACCTTCCTTTGTGCTTGGCGGACGTGGCATGGAGGTTATCTACGACGAGGCTACACTCAAGGAGTACGTGGAGAAGGCTGTAGGTGTCACACCTGACAGACCGCTCCTTATCGACCGGTTCCTGAAGAATGCCCTGGAGTGCGAGGCCGATGCCCTGGCCGATGGCGAGCATGTATATATCCCTGCTGTGATGGAGCACGTTGAGCTTGCCGGCATCCATTCAGGCGACAGTGCCTGTGTTATTCCACCTGTATCTATCGATGCAGAGCATCTGGACACCATCAAGAGTTACACCAAAAAGATTGCAGAGTCCCTCCATGTATGCGGACTTATGAATATGCAGTATGCCATCGAGGATGGCAAGGTTTATGTCATCGAGGCAAACCCACGGGCATCCCGGACAGTGCCTCTGGTATCCAAGGTATGTAACACCCAGATGGCACGGCTTGCCACCCGGCTTATGCTGGGAGAGAGCCTCCAGAGCCTGGGCCTCAAGGAGAAGGTTATCCCTCACTTCGGAGCAAAAGAGGCTGTATTCCCGTTCTCACGGTTCCCCGGCGTAGACCCGATCCTTGGACCGGAGATGCGCTCTACAGGAGAGGTTCTTGGACTGGCCGACAACTATCCGCTGGCCTTCTATAAATCACAGGAGGCTGCAGGCTGTGCACTTCCTCATGCACCATCGCCATGGGAAAACAAGAAGGTGCTCATCTCCCTCAGCAACACCCACACACAGGAGGAGCAGGTGCTCACCATCGGAAAGACCTTCAAGAAGTTGGGCTTCACAATCCTGGCCACCGAGGGTACAGCAAACTTCTACAACGACCACGGCGTAAAGTGCGACAAGGTGAATAAGATTGGTGAGGGAAGACCTGATGTGGTTGACCTTATCCTCAATAATGAAGTATGCTTGGCTATCAATACTCCGCGGGCAAAACGGAACTATGCCGAGGACAGGAAGACTATCCGCAAGGCCTGCCTTAAGTACAAGGTGCCATACATCACCACACTGGCCGGAGCGCTGGCTGCAGTAAAGGGTATTGAGGCTGTAAAGAACGGAATCGGCGGCGAGGGCGGGGTCAAGAGCCTCCAGGAGTACCACGCGCAGGTTAAGTGATACACACGGGCAATAGCGCAGTTGGTAGCGCGCAACGTTCGGGACGTTGAGGTCGGCGGTTCGAATCCGCCTTGCCCGATTTTTTTATGAATACCGTCTGAAAAGGCGGTATTTTTTTTTGCCCTAAAAAGCTAAAATCATAATAATTTTGGAATGTAATCGAAAAATATTATAATTTTTGTTGATTATAATCTAAAAATATTATAAAATAGCCCTATGAACACAATTCAGAGAGATTTGAAGAAAATCATC
>JAFXTY010000004.1 GCA_017535435.1 Spirochaetia bacterium
ACCTGGCCACCAGTATGTTTGCCCCTATGGAGAGCCCCAGGAAAAGATTCAGCATAAGTTTTATGATGGCTCCGTTGGAGCCTACGGCGGCCAGGGAGTTGTCGCCTGCGAACCGGCCGACTACTATGATATCAGCTGTATTGAACAGGAGCTGCAGGGTGGTGGAGCATATGAGTGGTATGGCAAACAGGCATATCTTCTTAAGAAGAGGACCATGGCACATATCTATCTCATAATTCTTCGGCATGTCCTGATATCCTAAGCTCTGTTGAATTTCTCCTTAGGCTGCCTGCAGCGCGGACATCTCCAGTCGGCTGGCAGATCCTCGAATGCAACGCCGTCATGCTGCTCCGGATCGTAAATGTATCCACAGACAGAGCAGACATATTTTCCTGTTGCTTTCTTTGCAGAGAAATCCACAGCTGCAAACACAGTCGGAACCGGATTGTCCAAGTCCATGACCCGTTTTGCCTCCAGGTTCTCATATCCCTGAGGAGAATGAGTAGAGAGGTATACAGTAGGGTGGTTCTTGATGAATTCCCGTATCCGGTTCTGGGTTACCCGTGCTGCAGCGCGGTCATCATAGACAACAGAAAGCTTATCCTGATAAAGAGCCTCGTCAACATAGGTGATATCGCCGTGGATCATATAGAATAGTCCATCCAGTTCCACAATTATAATGCTGTTTCCCTTGGTATGTCCCTTTGCCTTGATATAATGGATTCCATCCTGGATTTTCTGACACTCCGGGAAGTTGTAGTATGCACCGTCGGTGAATTTTACAGGAACAATGTTGGAGATTCCCTTAAGCTCGGCAGCATCCAGCTCTTCTTCATTCACATAGATTTTTGCATTTGGGAATGATTTAAGCTCGCCAGAATGGTCTGAATGTCTGTGGGTCAAAAGAATTTTGGTCACCTGCTCTGGCTTATATCCTAAGGCCTTGAATGCATCCATATAGCTGCATATATCCTTGCCTGTGAACCCTAAGCTTTTTTCGTCTGGAACCTCTTCTGGAGTCCCGGCCGGAAGACCTGTGTCCACAAGAATAACCTCATCTCCTGTATCTATAAGATAGTTCTGCAGTGTTCCCCTGTAACGGATATTCTGGTCGTACTGTCCATCTTCCTCTCCGCCGAATGCAAAAGGCTGTGTATAAAATCCATCTTTTCTGAACTTGACTGCTTTTATAATCATTTGTTTCCTCCTTTACAGCAAAGCCTTTATGCAGGCTTCAACTTCGGCCATATCTGCGGTGGGTTCAAAACGTGCCACAACCTGGCCTTTTCTGTCGATGATGAACTTTGTGAAGTTCCATTTGATGTCTGGCTTCTTGTCCCAGTCCGGGTCTGCTTTTGCCAGCATATCACCCAGAAGCTTTGAATATTTATGCTCCCCGAATCCCTCAAACCCTTTCTGTGACTTAAGGTAGGTGTACAGCGGCAGCTCATTTGCCCCATTCACATCAGACTTCTTCATCTGTGGGAATGTTGTGTTGTAATGCAGAGAGCAGAAGTTGTGAATCTCCTCGTCTGTGCCTGGAGCCTGTTTCCCGAACTGGTTGCAGGGTATGTCAAGTATCTCCAAACCCTTGTCATGATACTCCTTGTAGAGTTTCTCGATAGGCTCGTACTGTGGAGTGAATCCGCATCCGGTAGCTGTGTTCACTACCATGATGACTTTTCCTTTAAAATCTGCAAGGTTCAATGTCTCACCCTTGCCGGTAGTAATTGAATAATCGTAAATCATATCTTTTCCTCCATATTGGACAGTGCTTTTTCCAGCAGCGTTTTCAGCTGGATCAGCTCTGCCTGTGGCAGTTTGATGCAACCATGCATAGCCTTGGGAACCTCTACTGCCTTTTCCTTCAGTTTCTTTCCTTTATCGGTAAGGGAAAGAAGGAGTTTCCTCTCGTTGCCATCCATTCTGGTGCGGCTAAGAAGCCCGGCGGTCTCTAATCGCTTCAGGAGCGGGGCAAGAGTGCCGGAATCCAGATGTACTTTCTGCCCCAGATCCCATTCTGTCATGTCGCCCCACTCCCACAGCACCATCATAACTATATACTGAGTATAGGTCAGGTTCAAGGCTTCCAGTGGTTTCCTATACAACCTGACTATCTCTTTGGCACAGGCATAAAGAGGAAAGCACAGCTGATTCTCAAGCCTGATACAGTCGTATTTCATAAAGCCTTTGCAAAATCACGGATCTCAGCAAGCTTTGCAGCAGAGCCGTTCTCTTCGCCGCCTGCAGTAATGATTCCAGCATCCTCAAGACCAGTGAATGCTACCATGTCCTTATATGTAGCAATTGCTCCGCTGAATGGGTTTGGAGAAGCTGCGCTCAGGAGCAGGGCTGCCTTCTTTGCCTTGGCCGGCTTGCCGATGGCGTAGACTCTCTGGATAGCTGCAGAGATCTGGGCTGTCATACCGAAATAGTAGATAGGAGAAGCGTAGACAATCATATCTGCCTCTTTGTATGCAGGCATCACTTTCTCCATATCATCTTTCTGGACGCAGGTGCCGGCTCCCTTGCCGTGGCAGTATTCGCAGGCAAGGCATCCGCCTATTTTCATCTTTCCCACATGCAGGATCTCAACCTCATGGCCTGCCTCTTTTGCACCTTCGGCAAAGGCGTTGATCATAGCTGCTGTGTTG
>JAFXTY010000064.1 GCA_017535435.1 Spirochaetia bacterium
CAGGCATCGGTGCAGACTATGGTGTTGTAATCGTAGCTCAGCGCATCTACTGCAGTTCCACGCACACAGTTGGGGTACTGGGTTCCTGAGATTATTACAGTTTTCACTCCCAGATTGCGCAGTGTTGAATCTAAATCAGTCTTGAAGAATCCGCTGTTTCTTTTCTTTTTTATGATGATATCGCCAGGCTGTGGCTTAAGCCCGTCTACTATCTCAATGCCCTTGGTTCCCGGCACACAGTACCCTGGCTTTCCATCCTTGAACAGATGGCGGCGAGGTGGATCAGCATCACAGCCCGATGCATCGTGCTCCCGGATTACATGGATTATATGCCAGCCTTTTGAACGGCCCAACTGTATCAGCTCTTGTATCGCAGGAATAGTGGCCTGAGCCCCAGCCACATTAAGAACAGCTCCCGGCAGAACAAAATCGTTCTGCATATCGATCACTAGAATTGCAGTATCCGATTGCCTTACTTTGCCGCTTTCAACTTGAACTATTGACTGCCTGAGATATTTCATATTTTCTTCCGAATAAATATATGGATCATCTTTCATAAGACCTCCCAGTATCCAGTTTTAGGATTTCCACATCGTCTTAAATAGTTTTTTTCTTTCAAATATTCAATGTTTTTTTCTATTGCTGTAGTACTATATCCTAATTTTTCCGCTATTTGAGGAATTGAAATTCTTGAATTTGCTTCCATAATTTCAAGAATGCGTCTTCGATTATAATTCAATTCTACAGGATGGCTTCCCAACTTATCACCCAACTTATCACCCAACTTATCACCCAACTTATCACCCAACCTTGAAGGAATACCATCAAAGTAAAAGGAGATACGCATAAAATGGTCAGTGAAAGAAAAAGCATTTGCATCATAACTTTTCAAGATACGACGCATCCCACTGCCTAACTGTTCTACCATATCAAGATCATGGAAAACACGCATAAGCTCACGGTTTCTTGGCATTGAGCAACATTTTAGGAAATCATCCTTTGATAGTCCTTCTACAAGACCGCCATAGGTGGTTATCTCCATGCGGTCAGAGAATATCTCAAATAATGGTGGCACTTCCCGCGTATAATCGTTATGCACTATAGCATTAATTACAGCTTCCCTTAAGGCAACGGGATCAACTAAAGGTTTTTCTATACGCTCTGCAGATGTGATTTTGGTATGTGTTATATTTGCCACCTGCAATCTGGTTAATACAGATTTCACAGCTTTAATAAGCGAACAATAACCAAATTCCTCGCTTTCAATCAAATCATATTTATCTGTTCCACTATAACGTGCAACTTTGATAGAAACACCATTTTCATCCGCAAGCAGATAGGCATTATAATTATAACTACCATCTGGTAATAGCAATTCAAGCGTTTTGGGAAATTGAGAGTTTAATGATTTCTTGCACTCTTCATAGTATATTTTCAATTGACTAAAAGTTAAATCTTGCCGAGGTGAAGAAATTTTTGACAGAGATAGTTTTGTCCTAGAAGAAAATGCTTCCAGAATCATTTTTTCTGACATACCATGAATAGAGCTTCCTATTCTAATAAAACAGCCCTCAGGGGTCATCCCTGCTTTTTTAAGATAATAAGGTTTTTCTGTTCCGCCTGAAACAATAACATGAACAATATCTTTCTCTTCTTGCTGTTCTACTACAACTTCAAATAATCCAATAACAGTTGGCTTTATATTATTAAGAATACGGTCTGTAATTTGTCGTTGCACCAAGTCTGCTTCCTTTACCCCGTGCATACTGCCATCATTGTTTATACCGATGTAAATATGTCCCCCTGTATTCGAGTTCAGAAAAGCGACAACAGAACGCTCAAATGCTGTTGTGAGTTCACGTTTATATTCTACAAGATTATTTTCATTGTTCTTCTGCAGTTTCATCCTCTACTCCCACCAGGACTCCACCATGAGGGAACTTACATTCTGAATAGCCAAGTAATCTTTCGGGTTGCGGGTAATCAGAATCATGTTGTTAGCTATTGCTGTTGACGCAACAAGCAGGTCTATAGAAGCTATAACTATTCCATTTGCCGCCAGTTTAGAACCTATATCAGAGGCGATAAATGCGGCATGATCATCAAATGGAATCATTGGATATGTGACCTGAACATGCTCATAAAGATACTTCTGATGGAATTCTTTTTTGCGACCGTCAGGCAGCTTCTTCATCTCTAAAAGAAGTTCATACCATACTATGGAGGATATTGCACAATATGGAGTATAGAATTTTATCTTATCAAGGACATCTTGATCTGGGGTCAGCTTGGTCACTGTAGATAGTACATTGGTATCGAGAAGATAATAAGGTCGTGCCATGCTTATTTCTCCTCATCCTCGAAATGATGATACATGCTGGGACGGCCGAAATCGTTCTTATCCCTTAAATTGGCAAAGATATCTTCATTATCCAGCACATCCAGATACTCTTCTTTAAGATCATTTACTTCATCGATAAATGAACGCTTCTTGAGAAATTTCTCTTCATATTCAGCCATCGAGATGATGACAGCTACATTCTTTCCCCTGCGGGAAAGGAACACCGGTCCCTCGGTCTCGGCTTTGTGAATAAAGTATGGAAGCCTGTTCTTGGCCTCGAAGATAGGTATAGAATCTGACATGGTACACCCCCTGTACAGAAAGTGTACCACGTAGATAGCTATAAGTCAACTAAAATAGCTATTTAAAAATTATTGCTTACTGAACTGGTCTTTTCCAGCGCCGCACACTGGGCATACAAAGCTTGCAGGCAGGTCCTGAAACTTTGTGCCTGGTTTTACACCGCTGTCTGGAGCTCCCTGAGATTCCTCATACACCCAGCCGCATACATTGCAAATGTATTTCATGTCTTTCTCCTTCTGCCGTAATGGCATTATTTAATTTTCTCAAAATCAGCTGCACCGTGCTTGCAGAGCGGACAGATAAAGTCGTCGGGCAGTACCTCGCCTTCGTAGATGTAGCCGCACACTTTGCATACCCAGCCTTTCTTGCCTTCGGTCTGTGGCTTTGGCTTTACGTTTTCCTGATAGTAGGTGTAGGTCATGGTTGCCCGGTCTGATGTTACCCGTGCCTCGGTTACGCTGCATATGAACATGATGTGGGACTCAAGGTCAACCTGGTTCTCCACCTTAAGGGAAAGCACTGCGTTGATGTACTGGGTAAGGAACGGCAGACCGTTGTCCGACTTGGCTGTCTCCATCCCTTGGAACTTGTCAACGGTGCGGCCGCTCTGGAAGCCGAACCGCTTGAATATGTCGAACGGTGCATCCACCGACAGGCAGTTTACGTTAAGAGTCTTGCTCTGCTCGATAACGTGGCAGGAGTAGTTCTTTTTGTTGATGCACACTGCAATTTTGTTGTCGCTGACCTGTGATACTGTGTTTACGATAAGGCCGTTGTCCTTCTTGCCGTCGTTGCAGGTAACCACATAGAGGCCGTAGCCCAGGCGGAACAGAGCTGTCATATCGTTCTTCTTCGCTGTCTGTGGTGAGCGGGCCAGATAGTCCTGGCAAAGATCGTCTGCCAGAGCCTCAAGCTGCTCCTTGTTGGCATCGTTCATTGCCGACTTGATGGTCACAACAGGCTCTGCGAACACCAGGTTCTTGCAGCCCTCCAGCATTCCCTTCATCACTTTGTGGGCCATAGGTGCCCAGGTGCCGTTCTCTATGAATGCCACCTTCTTGTTGGAGAAGTTCCGCTCTGTCAGGTGGTCGATGAACTCCCTCATCCATGGGAAGATTCCTGCATTGTATGTGGTTGTGGCCAGCACTATCTTGCCGTAGCGGAATGCATCCTCCACAGCCTCGGCCATGTCGCACCGTGCCAGGTCGTTCACTACAACCTTAGGACAGCCCTTTGCCTTAAGCTTGTCGGCCAGCAGCTCCACAGCCTTCTTTGTGTTGCCGTATACAGATGTGTATGCGATTACGATTCCGTCTGTCTCGATGCCGTAGGATGACCATGTGTTGTAGAGATCCAGGTAGTAGCCCAGGTTCTCGGTCAGGATAGGTCCATGGAGAGGACAGATCTTCTGGATGTCCAGTGTGGCAGCTGCCTGGAGCAGTTTCTGCACCTGGGCGCCATACTTTCCTACAATGCCGAAGTAGTAGCGGCGTGCCTCGCAGGCCCAATCCTCATCCACATCCAGAGCTCCGAACTTGCCGAAGCCGTCGGCAGAGAAGAGAACCTTGTCGGTTGCATCGTAGGTAACCATAACCTCCGGCCAGTGAACCATAGGTGCGAACACAAAGGTAAGCTGGTGCTTGCCCAGGTCCAGTGTGCCACCGTTCTCCACAACAACCTGCTTATCCTCGAAGTTGGTGCCGAAGAACTGAGCCATCATGGTGAATGTCTTGGCATTGCCCACTACTTTCGCATTCGGGTATGTATTAACAAAATTAGCAATATTTGCGGAGTGGTCCGGCTCCATGTGCTGCACAATCAGGTAGTCGGGGCTCTTTCCATTCAGGGCCTCGGCCAGGTTGTCCAGCCATTCATGGGTGAAGTTGATATCCACGGTATCCATAACCGCGATTTTATTGTCAAGGATGACATAGGAATTGTATGCCATTCCGTTAGGTACATCATACTGGCCTTCGAAAAGGTCGATCTTATGGTCATTGACACCTACATAGATTATGCTGTCAGTGACCTTTTTTGTTGAGCTCATAGTTCCTCCTTTTTATGACATTACTATTGTATCATACTGTTGCGAAAAAGCAACCAACAAATAAAAAAGCGGTCATTTCTGACCGCTTTAATACCAAGTTCCGAGAAACTCAGCCGACGATACCCATTACGAATACCATTACGAACAGGGCTACAGACTCGATAAGACCAAGAACGATCAGGTAGTTACTGAAACCTTTTCCTGTGCTTACCTGTGCGTCTGCTGCTGCTGCAGCTGCTGCACCCTGGAACCATGCTGACATACCGATACCGATACCGCCGAAAAGACCTGCGCCAAGAATAAGGCCAGGATCTGCGTTTGCTGCTCCCTTAAGAGCGTTCATAAGAATCATTCCATAAATTGTCTGTGTGAAAGGTGCACCTACGAATGTGAGCAGAAGGAATGGTGCTGGCTTATTCTGAGCATAGCACTTCTTCCATGCGCCGATAGCAGACATACCTGCCTTTCCAATTCCAATAGCTGATCCTGCTGCTGCAAGAGCGAATGCTGCTGCAATTCCCATTAATCCCATATTTATCTCCTTTATTTATTCTATCTATTTTTTGCTCCTCAGAGCAATAATATTAATTTTTAAATGGGGCGTATCTATAGCCGCTCCATTCCAATCCAACTCTTCCACCGAACTCCAGGGTGTTCAAGCGGACACCGTGTACAATGATGGAGAGCAGTGCCAGAACCATGTTGAATGCATGTGCAACAAACAGGATAACAGCACCTATGATTATTCCCGGAACTCCCATGGATTCGGCCATACCGGCTGCCATTGCGTTGAAGCTTGTAGCAACTGCTACTGTAGCAAGACCAACGGCGAACAGTCTGATATAGGATACCAGGTTTGCGAACATACTTACTGTATCAAGCACTTTCATCGGAGACCATGCAAGTCCCATGAGAACGCCCTTGAGTATGTTGCCATTCTGCTCGGAGCACAGGCAGACAATCACAAATCCTGCGGCAGCCAACGGCCATGTCACAGGGTTGAAAGCTGGTGCGCCAAGAACGAACTTCTGGGCAACAAAGTAAGAAGCCACAACTACGAACATCCAGCCCACATCGGTCCAAGCTGCCAGTGAAGGAAGCTTGCGGATGAAGCTGATGATCAGACCAAGGAGAAGCTGTGTGATACCGATATAGAAGCAGAAATTCTGTATGTAGTAGTTGGTATTGACGCCTTCCTCTGCAAAGCTTGCAAACTGAGGTATAACAAGTTTACCCAAGAATGTGTTCTTTACAATAGTCTCTGATCCGAACCAAGTACCTGTCAGTGCACCCCAGACCACCGTACCTATACTTAGGGTCATAAGGAGTGTTACAACAGGCTTTGGAGCCTTCTTGCAAATCAGGAGGGTCAGGATGAAGAAGATTGCTCCATATCCAGCATCACCTACAATCATTGCAACATAGAGTGTGAAGAATATAAGGAACCACATACTGATATCGGCTTCCCTATATCCAGGAGTAATATCCAGGAATTTGAAAAGAGGCTGGATCCGCTCTACCCACTTAGGTGTCCGGATCAAGCTTGGAGGTGCATCTTCCTCATCAGGATCTCTGACAAGGAGTGCCCAATGCTCTTTTGCAGCTGCAGCCTTAAGCTCGTCTGCCTTATCCACTGGTACATATCCATCTATATATGCCAGGCTGTCCTCAACCTGCATATCTGCGCTTACAGACTCAAACTCAATCTCTTTCTCAAGAATCTTGAGTCCGTCTGCCAGAACATTCTTGTCTGCAGCCAGCTTGGCAAGCTCCTTCTGAACATCTGCAATCTCTTTATCCAGCTGTGCAATTCTTGCATTGCAGCCGTCGATTCCAAGTGCAGGCAGGTGGAACTCCTCAGCCTCCGGCATCTTAGCACCGGTAGCCACGATGAATATTCTGTTCTTTATTGTGTTCACGACAAAATAGTCTACGTCAGACAATTCTGCCAGCTTATCCTTTGAAAGCTCGTAAAACTTTAAATCAATCCCTTTGCCGGCAAGGAAATCCACATCGGCAGGATTGAAATTACCCCACGGTTCAAGGCTCTTAAGGTCTTTGGAAACTTTCTCCTTCTCGTCGCCGAGAGCTTTGAGCTTGTCTCCCAGGGCCACAATCTTGCCTGCCAGCTTCTCAGCTGCGGCCAGGTCGCCCTTCTTATTCTTGTCTCCAGGTACATTAGGAGGCAGAATAAAGGAGCAGCGCTCAAGGAGTGCCTTCTTCTCGTTCAACTCTGAGAGCTTGTCGCTTCCGGCAAAAATTCTCTCAATGTGGACAAGTCCGAGGTCCCTCAGCTTCTCCAGAGCTTCTTCCCTTTCACGGTCGAGAACCACGAGGGAAACTTTTTTCATTTTTACTATTGCCATATTATGCTTCCCTTACCAGTTTCTTCTTTGATATCTTTCCTCTAACAACGGCTGCGGTCTGCTGGTCGCCAAGGTAAACACCGATCTTCTTGATGATGGTCTTGGTCTCTGGAATCTTTACCTTCTCAAAGAGGTTTACT
The DNA here is from genome assembly GCA_017535435.1 of Spirochaetia bacterium. Taxonomy (GTDB): domain Bacteria; phylum Spirochaetota; class Spirochaetia; order CADAEX01; family CADAEX01; genus CADAEX01. Next base: position 7,198 of record JAFXTY010000064.1, read on the forward strand.
CTCTGGGAGGTGACCCGGAGCTCAGCATCCAGAAGCTCAAGCTGTCTTGCTATGATCTTAAGCTCCTCGTCGCAGGCCAGCAGCTTGGAAACTTTCTCCACTGCCGCATCGACCCACAGAGGCTGCCTGAACAGGTCATACTCAATCTGCTCGAACTCTATGCCCTTGAATACAGGAATATCAACTCCCGCAATATTACCTTCTTCCGTTTCGAGATATTTAATTCTTACAAGCTTATCAAACTCAACTTCCTCGCCGAAGACATCCACCCATGACTGGATCTCACCCTCAAGCACCTTGCGCTCCTCCTGCTTAGCCTTTACATCGGCCTCAAGGCCTCTGATAACCAGCTGAAGCTGCTGCTTCTTGAGCATAAGAGTAGGAAGGTATCTGGTGAATCTTTTAAGAGCGTCCTTCTGCTTCTTCTGTTCGTTTTTAGTCAGTTTGATATTTGCCATAAGTCTCAGTCCTTCTTTGGCCAGAACTCGTTCAAAAGCTCAGTTCTAAGACCGGTCTCCTCCTTGGAGAAGCATTCAGCCAGGATTTCCCAACCCAGGTCAAGAGCTTTCTCAAGAGGAATGTTTACAGACAGTGACATCAGCTGCTCTTCGAACATTGCACCGTATTTCAGAAGCTTGTTGTCCCATTCTGACATTCTGAATCCCATGGATTTCTTCTCCACGGACTCTTTGTAAGCGGAATACAGCTTGATCATACCGTCCATAAGAGCTCTGTGGTCCTTTCTGGTATCCTTGTTAACCTGCTGCTTAAGTCTGGAGAGTGAACCGAATGGCTCGATTCTTCCGTTCTTAAGGTAGAACTGACCCTCGGTGATGTATCCTGTGTTGTCTGGTACCGGGTGTGTAACGTCGTCACCAGGCATTGTGGTTACAGCAAGGATTGTGATGGATCCGGATCCTTCGAAGTCTACTGCCTTCTCGTATCTGGAAGCCAGCTGGCTGTAAAGGTCTCCTGGGTAACCTCTGTTGGAAGGTACCTGCTCCATTGTAATAGCGTTCTCTTTCATTGCATCGGCGAAGTTGGTCATATCTGTAAGAAGAACCAGGACCTTCTTGCCCTGAAGAGCGAACTGCTCTGCTACTGCCAGTGAGATATCTGGTACCAGGAGGCACTCAACGATAGGGTCGGATGCTGTGTGCACGAAGAAGATTGTTCTGGAGAGTGCTCCACCTTCCTCAAGTGCATCCTTGAAGCCCAGGTAGTCGTCGTACTTAAGTCCCATACCGCCCAGGATGATCATATCAACCTCGGCCTGCATTGCGATTCTGGCAAGCAGCTCGTTGTATGGCTCTCCGGATGAGGAGAAGATAGGAAGCTTCTGGGATTCTACCAGTGAGTTGAACACGTCGATCATCGGGATACCAGTTCTTACCATGTTCTTAGGAATGATTCTCTTTGATGGGTTGACTGATGGTCCACCGATCTCGATCATGTTCTCTTCCAGTCTTGGTCCGTTATCCCGTGGCTCACCGCTTCCGTTGAAGATTCTTCCAAGAAGATTCTCTGAGCAGGAGATTTTCATAGGGTAGCCGAGGAACCGAACCTCGTCACCTGTGGAAACACCCTTTGCTCCGGCGAACACCTGCAGGGATACAACATCATGATCCAGTTTGATTACACGGGCAAGTGACTTTCCGTGTGCTGAAGAAACTTCAGCAAGATCATCATTTTTAACATTATCAGCTTTTACTGTAATTACGTTTCCAGTAATGGATTCAATTTTACTATAAACCTTGCGCATTCCGACCGTCCTTATTTAATATTTGCCAGCAGTGCGGCACCCTTTTCCTCAACGCCTGTCTGCTTGGAAGCAAGGGCATCAAGAAGCTCTTTCTCTTTTGCCTTGAATGCATCTGTTCCCCACAGAGATCCGTTGTAGTCAAGGAAGATCTGGCGGAGCTGGTTGAAGTAGCTTCTGGCCTCGTCCTTAACTGTGAAGCTGAACTTAGCTGCCAGGATCTTGAGCAGGATGAAGAATACATGCTGCTGTCTCTCTACTGGAACTGCTGCGTCAACCTCATCGAAGGAGTTCTGCTGGATGTATACAGCGTCAAGAAGCTCTTCCTTAAGGTAGGTGATGTAGTCGTCGATACTTGTACCTTCCTCGCCTACTACCTTCATCATCTGACCGACATCGTTTCCTCTGATAAGGATGTCGCTTGCGTACTCAACATACTCAGGACCAACGATACCGCTCTTATATTTACTCCAGCTCTCCAGTGGGTGGATAGCAGGATACTTTCTTGCATCGGAACGCTCTCTGGAAAGTCCGTGGAATGCACCTACTACCTTAAGGGTTGCCTGGGTTACAGGCTCCTCGAAGTTACCGCCGGCAGGAGATACTGTACCACCGATTGTTACAGAACCTGTCTTTCCGTTCTTAAGCTTTACGATACCAGCTCTTTCGTAGAATGCTGCGATAGAAGACTCCAGGTATGCTGGGAATGCTTCCTCGCCAGGGATCTCCTCCAGACGACCGGACATCTCTCTCATGGCCTGTGCCCATCTGGATGTGGAGTCTGCAAGCAGGAGGACGTTGAGTCCCATCTGTCTGTAGTACTCACCCAGGGTTACTGCTGTGTATACAGATGCTTCACGTGCAGCAACTGGCATGGAGGATGTGTTACAGATGATCATTGTTCTTTCCATAAGGGAACGGCCTGTCCGTGGGTCAGTAAGCTCAGGGAACTCCTTAAGCTCCTCTACTACCTCACCGGCACGCTCTCCACATGCTGCAACGATTACAATATCAACCTCTGCGTTCTTGGATGTGATCTGCTGGAGTACTGTCTTTCCTGCTCCGAATGGTCCAGGGATACAATATGTACCGCCCTTTGCAACAGGGAAGAATGTATCGATCAGTCTTACCTTTGTGATCATCGGCTCAACTGGTTTCAGTCTCTCTGTATAAGCATCGATTGCTCTCTTTACAGGCCATGTGAAGCACATGGTGATAGGAGTTACATTTCCCTTTGAGTCTGCAACCTCTGCGATCTTGTCATTGACAGTATAGTCGCCTTCGGAAGCGATGGACTTAACTGTGTAGGTGTCGTACATTCCGAATGGAACCATGATCTGGTGCTGGAAGATTCCCTCTGGAACAGATCCCAGGGAATCAGCACGCTGTACTGTGTCGCCAGCCTTCACGCATGGTGTGAAATGCCATTTCTTGTCTCCTGGAAGTGCATCCAGGTAAACACCGCGCTCCAGGAAGAATCCGCTGTGCTCTGCCAGCTTTGGAAGCGGGTTCTGCAGACCGTCGAATACCTGTCCCAGAAGTCCAGGGCCCAGAGTTACGGCCAGCATCTCGCCTGTAAGCTCCACCTTGTCGCCTACACCGATTCCTCTGGTCATCTCATAAACCTGCATATCGGCATTCTTACCTTTGATTCTGATTACCTCAGCCTTCAGCTTCTTGACGCCTTCGGCTGTGTTGACTACAACGTATCCTACCTCGTTCATCAGGACGTTGCCTTCAACCTCGATGGTAACCATGTTGCCGTTTACTCCGACAACTTTGCCGATGGTCTTATTTTCCACTATATCACTCATATAATACCTCTAGTTTTTTCTTGCGGCTGCAAGAATATCTGCATAAATTTTCTCGTATTCCTGTTGGCCCTTGTCTTTGTTAAGCACAGCTCTTCTGTTGAGCAGCTGCAGCTTAAGATAGTAAATAATCAGTTTGCCGATGTCGAACATGTGTCCAGCTTCAAGCATGTCCAGGTAATCCCATCTTGCCTGATCCAGGATCTTCTCGCCATCCAGCGGTGAATTCTGATTAAATGCTTCTCTTGCAATCTCAACCACTCCGGCCTCGCCAGGATTATCGCTGATGTATTTCTCAGCATCTGTTCCCTTCTTTGCAGCTCTGAGCTTGACCAGTTCGCTCCGGAGGGTGTTTTCCCAGTCGTACCAGCTTTTAAGCACAGGGTTGGTCACTGCAGCTCCCTGGACAGGAATGAGCAGCGATGCTTTGAGTGTCTCAAAGTCTTTCTCAGCCACTGTGGATTCGCAGGCATACAGGAATTCGCTCTCTGTCATGAACTTGTCAGAATCCCACATGAGCATGGGTAATGAAGAAACAGTATAGTAGTATTGATTTGCCAAGGCTTATGCCTCCGCTTTTTTGATTCCCTCAGACAACAGCTTAGCAAGTCTTGGGTTGAGGTAATCGGAGAATACTTCTGCTATGCCTTCTGCTGAGAAATTGTGATAAGCAGAACCATCTTTTGCTTCTACATGGAAGCCGGCATCGATTGTCTTTGATGCTTTTACATCCAGGCCCTTCTTAACCTTATCAGCAAGCTTGTTCATGAGAACCTGCTCTACAGCCTTTGCATCCTTCTCGGAAACAAGCACTGTAAGATCAGCGCTGTCCTCGCCCTTCCAAGATGAGATCAGCTTAACGATTACATCGCCGATAAGCTTCTCATCCATTGCACCCTTAACCTCATTCTGAAGAATGACATTGTAAAGTGCAGTAATCTTCTCGCGGATGTTGAGAACCAGGTCTCTTCCAGCCTGCTTGATTGCCTCTTCTCCAGAAATCTTGCTCTTTGCAGCTTTGTCCTCTGCATCTGCAACGATAGCTGAAGCTTCTTTCTTGGCATTTGCAAGAATGGTTTCCGCCTTAGCCTGCGCTTCCTTTATAATCTGCGCAGCCTTGTCTTCGGCACTTTTGATACCGTCTGTCTTGATCTTATCAATCAATTCCTTTACTTGAACTTCCATAAATAGAACCTCTCGCAGCGTAATTATTTGCTAAAATACTATATTATTAAGGGGAAAAAGGCAAGAGATATAAATAATATACTTATAATTACAATATTTTAGAGCTCGTTCATGTAATCGGCAGCCCAGCCTGTGGCCATGGTGACAAAATCGGCCAGAGTCTTGGTAAAATATTTTTCGTTGTAATAGTTGATGTAATACCGGCGGTGGAACTCTTCTCCGGCCACTGTCACTTCTGCCAGGGCTCCGCTCTTAAGCTCCTCCCGCACAACATTCTTGGAGATGAGGGAGAGCCCCAAGTTCCGCTTCACCAGGTTCACTATGGCCGAGTTGTTGGTGAACTCACCTACATCCTTGGTATGCAGGTGATGGCGTTGGATGAACTCCTTGAATATCTTCCAGGTTCCGCAGCCAGGCTCGTGGAGTATGACAGGGACATGGTTCAGCTCCCAGATGTCTATTGTCCCTTTCTTTGCCAGGGAGTTGTCAGGGCTTGCTATGAATATGAGCTCCTCGGTGAGGAACTCCTTGGTTGTCAGCTTGGGATGAGGGATCTGCCTGGATGTGAAGCCTATGTCGCTGTCCAGGTTTGCTGTGCTCTCTATCACCTTGCCGTCCAGCTTGGTCATGACAGAGAGGAATATGTCGGGGAACTTCTTGTAGAACAGCTCCAGGAGGGATGGCAGATAGTAGGCGGCAAAGGTCTCGCAGGATACTATGTCGATGCGCCCCTTGTTCTGGGACTGGAAATCCCGGATGCTCTCCTCCACCTGGGTCTCAAGATCAAATATCTTCTCGGCCAGGGAATAGAGTGCCTCACCTGCATCGGTAAGGACAATCTTTTTCCCGATTTTATTGAAGAGCACCAGGTTGTGGGTATTCTCCAGCTCCTGAATCTGGCGGGTCACCGCAGGCTGGGTGACACACAGTTCCTGTGCGGCCCTGGTATAGCTTTTATATTTAGCTATATAGTAGAAAGTCTTGAGATGATAAAGATTCATAATAAGAATTATAAGGTATAGTTATAGAAAAAGCAAGGGAAATTTTCAGCCTATATATTTGAGGAGCTCCGGGATACCTTCGCCGGTGTAAGAGCTGATGTTGAAGATGGGATTGGCTCCAGTGATTTCCAGCATTTCCCGGGCATCGGCTATCTGCTTTTGGGTTGCTATGTCTATCTTGGTGACTACCCCGATGACCGGGACAGGGAAAGAGGCAGAGTGGCCTGGGGAATACATGAAGCGCTCCTGGGTGGGGTCCATGAGGAAGAGGACATAGTCCACATCGGCGGATAGAACCATGAGGTTGCGCATATAGGCCCGGTGCTCCAGGTATTCCCCCGGGGTGTCGATGGCAGTGCCGATGACATCCAAAGCCTGGGTCTTCTTGTAGACTAAGTCCATGCCGCTCAGGTACTGGCTCAGAGTGGTCTTGCCGCAGGAGACAGTGCCTATCATAAGGAGTTTTTTCATGTCTTGGTGATGTTCACTCCGGCAAAGTGCATGCTGTCGCACAGGACAGCCATCACAGCCCGGATGGCAGACTCCACATCGGCCACATCGCCGTTTATGATGAGGGAGCCGTTGAACCGGTCCACGAACACAACCTCGATGCTGCCATGCTTGGATGCCACATCGGCGCCTATGATGGCTCCCTCGCTGGGGGTGATGGTCATGATGCCCAGGGCACCGCTCCGCTCTCCCAGCACACCCAGCTTTTTGAAGAGGGATGGGTCAGGATTGGCTATGATATGGGCCAGAGTTATCTGTTTTCCAGGGACAAATTCCTGGATTATCCGCTGTTTATCCTGAAATTCTATGTTCTTTTCCATATTAATATAAGCTCTGTATCAGTTCCGGGTGGGGATGTGGAATAACAACATGGGAAATAAGCATACCTTCGGCGTTGGGTGTGTGGATACCTGCGTCCACTGCAGAACGGACTGCAGCCACGTCACCGGTAAGGACCACAAAGGACTTGCCGCCTATTCCTGTTCCAAGCCGCACATCCACCAGCTCCACATCGGCAGCCTTGACAGCCGCATCTGCGCTGTAGACTGAGGCGGTTACAGAGTAGAACTCCATGACACCGACTGCTTCCATGACCTCGGGATAAGCTGTCATGTTGACAGCTTTCACCACCTGGGGGTGTATGTTAGGAATGACGCAGGTATCCACCACATTCTCGCCGCCCTTGGCCACTCCCGCCTCCATGGAGGAACGGACTGCCGCAACCTCGCCGGTGAAGAGGATATAGTATTTTCCTGGACAGCTGGCCTTGGCGAAAATAAGGCGCACATCTGCAGTCTTAAGGAGGATATCGGTTGCCTCCACCCCTCTGGCTATACTGTTAAGCTCAAGAAAACCAACTGCATCGTTCATATCGTCATTCCTTTACAATAGTGATTTTATCATCAATGGACTCAATCCTGCCCTCTATGCTGGCATGGATCTGAGCTCCAAGTGCATTCTCCGGAACCTTTGCTATTACGTCACCGGCCTTAACCTTATCCCCTTTCTTGATACATGGAACGCAGGGGGCTCCCACTGTCATCTTGAGCGGGATGCTGACCTGGTCGGCCTGGTATTCAATAAAGTTCTTGATGTCGGCGTCGTAGTAGGAGGCAAGGCCCATGCGGCCTGCCAACTTCTTGGAAGGAGCCTTCCGGTTCTCCCTCTCTGCATTTGCCGCCAGCTCTATGTCCCCGGCGTTGTATTTAAGCTTCTGCGCAGCCATTTCCCGCTTGATCAGGCCGTTGATCCGCCGGGGCTGGAGCCCCATGGGGCAGGCGTAGATCTCGCAGACGCCGCACTCGCAGCACAGCTGTGCCGCCTGTATTTCTGGGTCATCCAGAACTGAATTGATATCGGCGGACACCGCCATGCGGCGCATGATCTTATGAGGATGGAGGGGATGACCCAGAAGCGAGCGGGGGCACAGCTGGGTACAGAAGGAGCACTGGATGCAGGCCGACCTTGCCCGGCTCAGCATATGCAGCGGGTTCATATCCTGATACCCTGCGTGGTAGCCGTCGGCCGGCAGCACCAGAATACCGGATGTGGTCTTGGTCACAAATTCCCTGTCCAGGTTCTCCTGCTTTATGATACGTCCCATAGCCGGGCCGCCTGACACCAGCACGAACTTGTCGTTCAGTGTGCCGCCGGCCAGCTCCAGGCACTTGGCAAAGCTGGTTCCCACAGGCACTCTTAGGACAGCCGGCTTTGCCACATCGCCATTCACTGTCAGGTACTTATAGGTAAATGGAATATTTTCAAGGGCATCCTGGATTGCCAGCATGGTTCCCACATTGTCTACAACAGCCCCAACTTTGCCGGGGATGCCACCTGGCGGCACAATGCGGCCGGTGACCTCGTAGACCAGGGTCTGTTCGTCCCCTGCTGGATAGAAGCTTTCAAGCTGATGGATTTTGATCGATGCCCCTGCTGCCTTTATAGCTTTCTCAAGACTTTCGATCTCCTCTGTATAGTTGTGCTTAAGAGCAATGACTGCATTGGGAATAGCCAGCTCCTTCTGCACAGCACTTACGGCAGAGACCACACGGTCTGCAAAGGTACGCATGATATAGCGGTCGGTGCGGAGAAGAGGCTCACATTCAACACCGTTCACTATGAGATATTCATAGGTACCGCCCAGTTTTACCGCAGTCGGGAATCCGGCACCGCCGCATCCGGCGACACCTGCATCTCTCACTTTATCCTTCAGGCTCATTTAGTTTCCTGTCCAATCTCAAGATTATCAATAATTGCGACAATAGCCTCATCAACAGGCATATCGTCCCGTCCAAACACCTTGCGGGCTGTAGAGCCGGAGACCACTATGATCTGGTCGCCGATTCCAGCACATACTGTATCTGCCGCTACGAAGACCTCTTTATTGCTCTTTCCCGGCTCGCCCTCCTGGACTACCATGAGCTTGAGGCCCTCAAGCCGCTCTTCCTTCTTTGTGGCCCACACATGGCCGATCACTCTGCAGATCTTCATTCCAGAACCACCTTGAGCTTAGCCCGGGTAAACACATCCTTGGCCAATGGGGTAAGGATTGAGCCTGCGGGGAGTGTCACCTGATCCTTTGCACCGGCCGCCAGCTTAAGGGCGTCGGACTCGGTTATAAGCCTGCTGTCCTGAGCCGGGAATACCGGCATATGGGCAACTGCTGGCTTTGAAGGATACTTGGGAGGAACTGCCTGCTGAACCTTGAGCTGCAGGTTGCTGTCCAGAAGCTTTACACCGTAGATCTGGAGCTTCTTTGCAAACTGCTCATACATATTGTAGAAAGCGCTGCTTCCCTTTCCTGCAAACTTGCGGTAGCACAGGGCACAGCCTGTCATAAGCACATCCACTCCCTCAAGGAGGGCATAGATTATGGCATTGGCAACCGGGTCGCCGGTCCTGCCGTTTGCTGCGTCGGAAAGCTGATCAAGGGAAAGCTTGGTTATGATCACCTGATCATACTTGAGCACATTCCTCTCTGCCTTGAAATCCTCTATGTCGTATATTGCGGCACCGGTCAGAATCCCCTCCGGGAGTGGATCCTTGGGACCTACCAGCAGCACTTTCTTACGCACTGATTCAACGCAGGCTTCGCCCTGGCAATCTGCAGCACCTGCTGCCTGCTTTTTCTGGGCAATAGTATCCATCACCTGCTTTGTGATCAATGTAACAATATCGTCAATACTCATTTCTGACATATTCACCACCGTTTTACTATGAACGCTTTTGTGCCCTCATTGACACAGGCTGCGTTTGCCTCGTCGAAATCGATGTGCATGGCCAGGAAAGCCTTTGATTTATCCTTGACCCGGGCTATCACATTCTCAAGCACCACAGGGCGGTCCGATGCAAGCTGGACACTCATACGTTGTCCATCCTTGACCTGATACTTCTGGGCATCCTCTGTGGTCATGTGGATATGGGCCTGGGCAATGATGGCGCACTCTTTTGCACAGATGCTCCCCTCTTTGCCTATGATAAGCATATCGCCAGAGCCATCCAGATCCCCGGAAAGACGCACAGGAACATTCACACCCAATGACTTTGCGTCGGTGGCAGAAAGCTCCACCTGAGTGCGTTTACGCTCCGGTCCCAGCACCGCCACATTCTGCATGAAGCCCTTGTCAGTGACCAGCCGAACCCGCTCGTTGGAAAGGAATTCCCCGGGCTGGCTCAGCATCTTCTTGGGAGTAAGCCGATAGCCCTTGCCGAACAGTTTCTCAACATCCTCCACAGTAAGGTGCACATGCCGTGCCGACACCTCCACCAGAATGCCTTCATTGCTGTCAGCAGCCTTGGGCTTGCTCTCAGCGGCACCCAGAGAAGAGTTGACCACCTTGGCCACAATGTCCCGAATATCCTTCTCGCTGTAGTAGTTCATTTGTCCACCTGATAAATCTTTCCGATAACCTTGCAGTACATGATATAGATGCAGCTTGAGAGCCGGTTCATAGTCTCCACTATGTCCACCCGGGTGCACTTCTTGCCCTCGTAGAAGGCTCTTGCAGCAGCTAATTCTGCCGCACGCACACAGGTTCTCAGCCGGTTCAGCGCCGTACACATCTTTCCAAATTTATAGCTTGGCACAGGATGATCCATCTTAAGCTCATCCCTCATATGGTGGGTTATCTGGCGCATCCTTGCGCTGTCCATACCCAAGAGGACAAGCTTCTCCAGAGGAACATCCCTCACCTCGGCTGACATAACCTTACGGAGCAGCAGAAGCACCTCTTCCAGGTCTGCACAAACAGCGGAATAGTGTTCCTCCACAGCTATGGTCTGGGTCCACATCACCTCTGCCATAAGGGAATCCAAAGCTCCCCTGAAGGCAATGCGGGGATGGGTCTTTGAAACAAGTTTGTTACCCCAGAGATGTGTCATCTCCTCGGGCTTATGATCAAGCTCCTCACCTGTCTCGTAGTCCACGTATGTGAACTTTCCTTCCTTGACAGGAATCTTGGAGACAGTCATGGTCTCCTGCTTCTTTTCCCCAGTCTCAAGCTCTATTCCATGCTGACGGATATAATCCATGGCGGCAGGAGTTATTACAGTATCCTTTTCCACCTTGATCACTTCGTCTTCGGCATGGCGGGAACGCAGCTCCACATCTGAAAGCACTTTGCGTCTCAAAGGTCACCGCCTTCTCTTACATCTCAAGCTTAGGAAGAATGTATTCTACTTCTTCGTGTGGTCTTGGGATTACATGTACGCTCACCAGCTCTCCTACTCTGGATGCTGCTGCTGCACCTGCATCGGTTGCTGACTTAACAGCACCTACATCTCCCCGTACCATTACAGTTACAAGTCCGCCGCCTACATGTACCTTGCCGATAAGCCGTACATTCGCA
>JAFXTY010000065.1 GCA_017535435.1 Spirochaetia bacterium
AGAAGAAGGATATCAGGGTTTCCGAAAAGGGCCTGAGCCAGGAGTACTCGCACCTTGTCACCGCCGTCCAACTCCTTCATAAGCTTGTCATGCATCTCCTCGGGAATTCCAAGACCAGCCAGAAGGGTAGCAGCCTCAGGCTCAGCCTCCCAGCCGTTCATCTCGGCAAACTCACTTTCCAGCGCCGACGCCTTTATGCCATCCTCCTCGGTGAAATTCTCCTTTGCATATATTGCGTCTTTTTCAATCATCACGTCATAGAGCTTCTTATAGCCCATGATTACGGTGTGCATGACTGTATATTCATCGAATTCGAAGTGGTTCTGCTTGAGCACCGACATACGCTCGCCGGGGGTTATGGTGACAACCCCTTCAGAAGGCTCTATCTCTCCGGAAAGTATTTTTAAAAATGTGGATTTACCTGCTCCGTTGGCCCCGATAAGGCCATAGCAGTTGCCTGTTGCAAACTTGAGGTTCACATCCTTGAACAGGATGCGCTCGCCATATTTCAATGTAATGCTGCTTGTACTGATCATGCATCACAGTATAATGGAAACAGAATAAAAAGTTAAGCCCACTTCTCCAGAGAAAGGGAGCAGTGTTGGGCAAAAATCTCAAAATCTTTTGTGTTGTCGGTTACCAGGATCAGATTGTTGGCAACCGCTATGGATGCAATCTGAGTATCTAGTATGGGAGTGGGTTTTCCTAAAGGGATAAGCCTGCTGGTTATATCTGCATTGACCTTTGCCGCGTGGTCATCATATGGGACGATAGGGAAGGAGGGCTGCACATAGTTATGGAGGAAGGAGATAAGCTTGTCCTTCTTGTGGCCATTGGGAAGCAGGGCAACGCCATTTAAAAGCTCAAACCATGTTATGCTGCTTATCGCACAAGTTCCGGTGTGGAGCTCAAGCCCATTCAATACAGCTTCAGCAGGTTCTGGTCTGGTGCACTGGGAAATAATGTTTGTATCAAGGAGATAAATGGTTTTCAAAACAGGTTCTCCTTTGGGATATACTTTTCCTTGTTGCGTCTGACAGTCCTCTCGAATTCGGTGTATTCCGCTTTGGTCAACCCTCCGGTCTCCTGTTTCCATCGGGTCAGCTGATCTATAAATGAAGGATGATAATTCTTTTTAAGCTCCTCGTATTCCTTCAAGCTGACAATGACTGCAGAGGTCTTTCCATACTTTGTTATCTCCACAACTTCGCCCTGTTCTGCCAGTGTCACATATTCGCTCAGCTTTGCCTTGACATCAAATAAAGGTACAGTCATTGCCTCCTCCTTTTATGGTCATTATATAGTCATATCCTGCTGGTTGTCAACCTGGCAATAAAAAAGCCTCCAGATTGCTCTGGAGGCCTGATTTCTAATAATGGTTAAATTAGAAGTCGATCTTTGTTACGAAGTAGAGTCCGCCCTTGTCAGCAGCGAGCTTCTTTGTGTTAAGAGTTCTTGGAGTAACCTTTCCAGCTGCAGATGTAACATCTTCGTCAGCATAGATGTAACCAAGCTTGTATACAACACCCTTGTCTGGTTTTACAACAACACCAGCTTCGAATGTCTGGAATGCCTTGTCTCCACAGCGTGCTTCTTTGTAGTCGCCGAATGCGAAACCAACACCTGCGTTAACTCCCAGCCAGTCAAGGAAGAAGTACTCAGCATCGATACCCATAAGAGCGAATGGAGAATAATTACCATCTCCCCAGTAGTCTTCACCAAGCTGTCCAGCAGCAGATACGTTGATTGCTGCGCCGAATGCGTTGAATCCAACACCGAAGCCCCAAGCAGATCCTCTGTCATCGCCGTTTGTAGCGTTCAGGAAGTGACCACCAAGCTTGAAGTCCATGTCGCCGATAGCGAGGTCATACATAGCCTCAACACCGAACATGTTGATGTCTTTAACAAATGCATCATAGTAATAAGCCTCTAACCAGAGTGGGAGACCCATTGCATTGAAGTCGAAACCGGAACCAACGAGGAACTCAAAGTTCTTCTCGTAAGCAACACCGTCATCATTCCATGGATTACCATACTGGTCAACAGCATCGTCCTTGTAGGTAACTGTATCGAACTGCCATGCAACGTATGGCTGTACAAGTCCGTCTACGAAGCTAAGAGAAATCTTAGCACCGAAGTCTTTGGATGTAGCAGGGTCGCCAATGAATGGTGTGGAGTCTGCATTCTCATAGTTGAATCCTGTGAAGTCAACTGCATCGAATGTTTCCCAGCTGTTCAGACCGATGTCTGACTTGATTCCGATTCCGTCAAGGCCGAAGAATTTTCCCCAGTCTGTGATTACGCGGAAATAGTTGAAAGAAGGAGTTCCTTCTGCAAAGTCATATCCTCTGCCATTCCAGGATCCATCTTCCTCAAGCTCAATTCTGATCTGAGAATAGTCGCCGATTGTACCCTTGAAGTCAACCTCTCCCTTGTCCCACAGGTCAACGAATGAGTTTGGATCGCCTGCGCCAACTTCTTTGAAACCATTAACCATGTAATAGTCGAACTCGCCGAAGATTGTCATTTCTGCAAACATAGGTGCAGCGAGTACAAGTACCATTGCCAAAACTAAAAGTTTTTTCATTTTCTTTGTTCTCCTTTGTTTTGGGGGACCCGGACCTACAGCCCGAGTTTACTCCCCTCCAATTTATAATTCAGACATAGTATAACATTCACGCAATATATTGGCAAGTATTTTTTGAAAAAATTTTTTGCCCCTATTTTTGCCCGAATTTTCCCATATCCGGAATTATGTATAATCAATCGGCATCCCCGCCGTATAACTTAACCCCCGGCGCTGACCTTATATATATAATGAGGAGATTTGTTCCGGGGAGTGTCTGCCTTACAAGGCCTGGAGTACTGTTTTTATCCATCTGACATCTTCTAGCTGCGTTAAGCCGAAGCACTTTGTCGATTATAAGAAAGCGGTCATGCATAGCTGTTGTGTATTTTATTTCCAAAGTGGGGTACTGACTGTTGAACTTGGCTTCATCAAGATTGGTTATAGAGGTATCAGATTTAGTATAAATAGTTACTTTTACACCATCCTTCTTTTTAGAAAGCCTTTCCAGTACTGATAAATCTATATAGTTGTCAATCAGTATTATTTCTTTTTGAGCTTTCTGGATAAGGTCTTGAAATATTATGTATGCATCAAAGATCTGCCCTTGGATAAAGATGCCTTGTTTGATTGGATTAGGGGAAGAATCCAATACGTTAAAGATTTTTGAGAAGTTTTTATCATATTCCAAAAACTTTAAATCAACTTTGTTTTCAACAGTATTCAAGCGATTGATAATATTCCCATTTTCTGCAAAAAATTGTCTCATCTTTTTGAACAGTCTGATCAGCTCTTTACTTTGTTTTACAGCCAAGTCACCTTTTAAAACAGTCATAAGCATATATATGCCTTGTTCTGTGAAAGCATCGGGAAGGTATACTCGACCACCTTTCATCCCTCCTGTCTGCATTATCGAGGTGAAAAAATTGCACCTCGATAACTCTTCAACCTCTGTGTGTGTCAGCTGGAACATGAAATCTTCATCAAATTTTTCAATATTATTTCTGACTTGTCGGTTAAAGTTCTTGGTTTCATATCCGTAAATCTCTGCCAAGTCCCTGTCCAGCATCACCTGCTGGCCCCTGATTACAACTATTTTGTTTTCTATATTCAGTAAATCATTCATTCTGTTCCTCCATGAAAAATGATTTAACTGTACATACACAATTTTTTTTATTTTTGATTTGACTTTTGGGGAAAAAGTTTGAAAATTATTTTGCGGTGCACCTGGGCACAAAAAAAAGCTGGCATAAAGCCAGCTCATTTTGTTTGCGGCGAAAAGGACTTGGCCTCCGGCCCGCCCCCAGTTCGCTTGATCCTCGCACCTGCTCGGCGCTCCTGGGTTTCAAGTCCTTTTCTTCAGTACACATAAACAAAAAAAGTCAGCATAAAGCTGACTTTCCTTGTTTGCGGCGAAAAGGACTTGAACCTTCATGGAATTACTTCCATTAGCCCCTCAAGCTAACGTGTCTACCAATTTCACCATCGCCGCAGGTAAAATACACTATATAGAAATCGCCCTTGCGTTGTCAATAACTATACAGTCACTTTTTCATTAAATTTTCTATCTGGTCCAGGAGTCCGGCAAAGTAGTCTATAGCTTTCTCCACAGGCTCAGGAGTGCTCATGTCAACTCCAGCTTTCTTAAGGGAATCCAGCGGATAGTTCCTGCCTCCGGAGCAGAGGAATTCCAGATACCGTTTACGCTCGGCCTCCCCGCCCCCCAGCACCATATCGGCCAGCGCTACGGCTGCTGATATGCCTGTTGCATATTTATATACATAGAAAGCTCTGTAGAAGTGGGGTATGCGCAGCCCCTCCAGGTCGGCCTCTTCCGGCAGAACCACTCCAGGGCCGAAGTAGGCTTCCAGCAGTTTGCGGTACTCGCTGCGGAAAAGCTCCAGTGTAAGGGGCGCTCCCGATTCGCCCAGGGTATGCACATTCTTCTCGAATTCGGCGAACATGGTCTGCCGGAAGGCGGTAGCCACGAAGTCGTCGGCCTGTTTGCCCGCCAGGTACAGCAGCATGCCGGGGTTGTCCGCATATTTTTTCATAAGATGCCGGGCCAGGAGCTGCTCGTTGAATGTTGATGCAGTCTCGGCCTCGAATATGGTGTAGTCGTAGTTCGGGAAGGGGTTTGACTTCACGCTGTACCAGGAGTGCATGGAGTGGCCTCCCTCATGGACCAGTGTAAAGAGATCCCGCAGCCTGTCTTCCTTATAGTTGAGGAGAATATATGGCCAGCCTGTGTAGACTCCGGCCGAGAATGCACCGGAGCGCTTTCCTTTGTTCTCATACTTGTCCACCCAGCCGCCAGTGAGTCCTTTCTTGAGCACGCTGCAGTATTCCTGACCCAGCGGAGCCACTGCCTCGATGACTTCATCAACTGCCTCGTCGTAAGTGTGCTTCACTTCCACTGCAGATGTGAAAGGCATGTATACATCATAGTGGGCCAGCTTGTCCAGGTTCAGGGCCTGCCGCTTAAGCTCGTAGTAGCGGTGCAGTACCGGGAACCGGCTGTGCATGGTTGCGATAAGGTTGTCGTATACGCTCTGGGGCACGTTGTCCGGGCTTAATGCAGCCTCAAGTGCGCTGCCGTAGTTCCTTGCCTTTGCATTGAATATATCCAGCTGCACATTCCCTGCATACAGGGCTGCGATTGTGTTCTTATGCTTGTCAAAACCCTTGTAGAACTGCTGATATGCCTTCTTGCGCAGGGTGCGGTCCTTGCTCTGCAGGAATGATGTGAATGTGGACTGTGTAAGAGGTTTTTCTTCACCGTTTTCGGTGATGGTGCCGAACTCCATGTCCACATCTGTAAGGGCCGAGAATGCCTTGTGGGCTGTCATGTCAGATTCGGAATGGAGCGCCAGAAGTTTCTCCTCTTTCTCGGAAAGGATGTGGGACTTCTGCCGCAGCAGCTTGGAAAGATAGATTTTATAGTCGGCCAGCAGAGGGGACTGCATGAACTCTTTTATTTTATCATCATCAACAGCCTGGATCTCGGGCACCAGATAGCTGGTCTCGGCCTCGGCCTTTGTGGCTGCGGAAACGTAGAGCCCATACCGCTTCTGATTCTGGGGATCGCTGCCGTCGGTGGAGAACTGGAGCATTGCATAGCTGCCTGTCTTCTCTGCCAGTATCTGGAAGGATGTCATTGCCTTCAGGCATTCAGCAAGCTTTTCTGCACTCTGTCCCAGGGTCCCCTTGAACCGGGACAGGGTAGGAATGATGCTGTTCATATCGGCCAGTGCTTTTTCCCAATCGGCCTCGCTTGCAAAAAGGGAAGAAAGATCCCATTTGTCCTCTTTCTTTATCTGGTCCCGGGTTTTGATCTCTGCACCTGCCATCAGTTCAGTTCCTTTGCCAGCGACTCTATGATAAGCTTCATCTTCCGGCCTGCTTTTCCCCGGTGGGACAGAACATTCTTCTCGTCATCGCTCATCTGGGCCACAGTCTTTCCTGCGGCAGGGATGTAGAGCACCGGGTCGTAGCCGAAGCCATTAGTTCCGGCAGGCTCATGGGCAATCTCTCCCTCCATGGTCTCTTGGGCCACAAAATAGCGGTATTCATTCATAACCAGCACCATGGAGCAGACGAAGAAGGCCCTCCGGTCCTTTATACCTTCCATATTTTTTAGAAGATATGCATTCTTCTCCGCATCGTTAAGCTTAAGTCCCTCTTTCATGCCATACCGGGCAGAATAGATTCCAGGATCGCCGTCAAGGGCAGGAACAGAAAGACCGGAATCCTCGGCCAGCACCGGCTTCCCCACCAGCTTATGGAGGCACATTGCTTTGCCCAGTGCATTCTCGCAGTATGTAGTGCCTGTCTCGTCATAATCGTATTCAATACTAAGGTCTGCCGGTGTCAGGAACCTGTGCTCCGGCATGATCTGTGAAAGCTCTCTGATTTTATTCTTGTTCCCTGTTGCAACTAAAATATCCATAGGTGCCTCATTTTATGATGTCTTCGATATTCAATCCCTCGGGAAGCAGGCTCTCGTTCTTGGATTTGAAATATTCTATCAGGATAGGATACTGGGTCAGAAGCTCGCCATACTTCTTGAGAAGCTCGATGCGCTGATCAATCTTGGCGTTGAAGTCTGTGGTCTCCTTCTCCTGCTGGGCAGCTATCTCCTGTTTCTTCTCCTGGTTCTCCAGGTATTTTGCCTTTGCTGCCTTGTAAAGCTCTATGTCTGGGAATTTTGCCTCTATAGTGTCAAAGCTTATGATCTCCACGTCGGAAAGCTGCTCTCCAATCCTTGCCTTGACCCCATCCTCCAGAGCCTTCTGGGAGAATGTGCTTCCAGACATTGCCTTTGTCATCTCCTCACCCAGCAGCGATGCTGCTGCGTTCTGGATTTTCTCCTTCACATCGGCATAGAAAGAATCGAGGCCCCCATCTCCCAGAACACCTGATGTGGCCATGCCGTACAAAGAATCTTCCTTTATTTTATATGTGACTGCATATTTTACTGCGAATGAGAAATCTGGCTTGCCTGTCATCTCGGATGCATAAAGTTCTCCCGATGGAAGAGCCTGGGCCACCGATACCTCTGTGCTCTGTGTCTCCAGCTGATACATTTTCAGGGTATAGCTCTTTGGAACAAGCTTCTGCCATCTCCAGTTAAACTTGCCGCTCTCCATGAATGCGGTGTCGTAGCCTGTGATAGTGGAGAATCCCAAGGCCACATTGTTCTCCGGTACCCGGATCCAGCCGAAATAGCCTACAACTCCTGCAATAATAATAAGGAAAAACAACCAGAATATAAATTTTTTCATCAGTCACCTCGTTACTATTCATATATAGCATGTATAAGGTTTTTGCACAATTCCATAGGTCTAATATGATATTTTGTTATCAAATTTAATAAAAAAAGTTATTCCAGCTTTAAAAAATGCAGCTATATTTTCTCATTTTGCCCAAAAGAAAAACTAAAGAGGGAAAACTCCCTACTTGTTTTTATTCATAGAAACAAATTTTACCTCTCTATCCCCTTGTTATCAAAAAAAAATGTTTGACGATTGCCATTTTTGAGATATAATTAAATAACCAAAATAATAAAAAGGAGAATTATGATGAAAAAAAGAAGTATTATCGCTGTAATGCTTTTGATCGTTGTTCTGCTTGCATCTTGCGGCGGAAAAGCAGCAGCTCCTGCAGCATCAGCAGAAGCAGCTCCTGCAGCAGCTCCAGTTCAGTCTTATAACTGGAAGATGGTATCCTGCTGGGCACCACAGTATCACCTTGGTGACCAGGACCATGAGTTCATCGTTAGAATGAACCAGCTGCTGGGCGACCAGGTTAAGATCGACTACTTCGTTGAGAACGCACTCGTAGGACCAAAAGAGGTTCTCGATGCAGTAAAAGACGATGTTGCACAGATCGGATCTGACTATCCAGGATACTGGGCAGGAAAAGACACAGTATTCAACCTGCTCTCTTCATGGCCAATGTGGATGGACGCTTACGACTACATCAACTGGATCTACTATGATCCAAGCTTCGCAGGAAGAATGAATGATGAAGTTGGAAAGCCAGGCAGCATCGGCGAAGGTATGAAGATTTACCGCAAAGCATATGCTAAGTTCGGCGTAGAAGGTATTCCATTCGGACCTATCACAATCGAGTCTGGTCCTAGAGGAACAAAGCCAATCAAGTCTCTGGAAGACTATAAGGGCGTTAAGATCAGAATGTCCGGTTCTGCACAGGGCCAGATCCTGAAGAAGATCGGCGCTGCACAGGTAGGTATCCAGTCTTCTGAGGTATACCAGGCTATGCAGACTGGCGTTATCGACGTAGCAGAGTCTTGTACTCCATACCTCGACTGGGGTCTGGGATACAATGAGATTTCAAAGTATTCATCACACCCAGGCTGGCACCAGCCAGGTTCAATGTGCTGTCTGCTTTTCAACAAGGCTAAGTTCGACGCACTTCCAGCAAACGTAAAGGCTGCTATCGAGATTTCTGCTCAGGCAACAGCTCTTCAGACACTGGCTATGGAGGATAGAACCTCCGGTATCTACACCAACAAGTTCAGAGACGAAGTTGGCGTAAAGTCATACCAGCTGCCAGAAGCTGACCTCAAGAGACTTTCTGAGATGTCAAGAGAGATTATGTATGATTTCGCTTCCAAGAACCCACTGTTCGCAGAATGCGCATACTCAATGGCTTCATATATGCATGAGTACCAGTACTGGAGACAGCTTAACTCTGTTTACGGACATGGTTATGCAGATCTGCAGCTTCCTGACCTTGCTAAGCTGAAGAGCTTCGTAAAATAAGGATCTGTTGATTTTCTAAAATCAGGGGCGCGGGTTATCCCAGATAGCTCGCGCCTTTTTTTCCTTTTCCTTTAAATTAATGAGCATAATTATTTAGGAGAATTCAAAAAAATGAGAAAACTGGCAAATACTATATCTGCCGCCATCGATGGACTTAGCGATTGGACTGGTAAGATTTGTATGTGGTCTGCTTTTATCGGAATGTTGATTATGGTCTATGAATGTTTCACCCGGTATGTCCTGCACTATGCGAATGACTGGGTATTCGAAGTCACAACAATGATTTATGCATTCCACTTCACTATGTGTGCTTCTTATGCACTTAAGAATGGTGCCCATGTTGCTATCGACATCGTATCTGGAAAATGCAGCAAGAGAACTCAGGGAATCCTGGATATCATCTCTTACTGTATTTTCTTCTTCCCATCCGTTGGAATCGTATTCTGGAGGGGAATAAAGTTCGCGGCAGACTCCTGGGCCATCAAAGAGGTTTCCTGGTCAGAGTATCCAGCACCAATCTATCTCCAGAAGACTATTATTCCTGTAATGGCCGCTCTCCTGCTTCTCCAGGGTTTTGCTATTTTCCTGAGAAGAATTGAGATGATTGTTGATGGTGATAATTACAAGGAGGCTAAGTAATGGGTTTCGAAGGTTTTGCAATGTCCTCCGGCTTTGTAGCCGTGGCAATGTTCTTAGGTCTTCTTGGAGGACTTTTCCTGGGCCATCCGCTGGCATTCGTCCTTGGCGGTCTGGCTACTATATTCGGCTGGCTGAGCTCTAAATATCACGCTTCATTCCCAGCCCTCTTCATGAATAAATTCAATGCACAGATGTCAAACTACACCTATGTAGCGATTCTCTACTTCATATTTATGGCGAACTTTATGAGTGAGTCGGGTATGGCGGAGGGATTGTTCAAGTCGGTGCAGTATCTGTTCGGACCGGTCAGAGGCGGTATCGCAGTTGCAGTAATCATCGTATCTACACTGCTGGCAGCTTGTACCGGAACAACAGGAGCTTCCTGTGTAACCATGGGAGTTCTTGCACTTCCTATCATGAAGGAGAACAACTACTCCATGAAGCTGGCCTGTGGTTCTATCGCAGGTTCCTCAGCTCTTGGTATTCTTATTCCGCCAAGCATCATGCTTCTGGTATTGGCTGAGCTTTCAGGATGTTCTGTAGGACAGCTGTTCGCAGGCTCCGTTCTTCCTGGTATTGCCCTTGCACTTATGTACTGTATCTATACACTGTACCAGTGCTGGAGATTCCCTTGGAAGGGGCCGGCTCTTCCACTTGAGGTCCGCCGTCAGGTGACAACACCTCAGCTGATCAGGATGCTTATCCTCAACATGGTTCCACCGCTGCTTCTTATCGTTGCAGTACTGGGCGTACTGTTCACAGGTGTGGCAACTCCTACTGAGGCTTCTGCTGCAGGTGCATTCTGTGCATTCATTATGTGGATCTGCTATGGAAAATTCTCATGGAAAGGTCTTGTAAAGATTATGATGGATACAGCAAACACAGTATCTATGGTACTTATCGTAATGACAGGCGCCGGATTCTTTACCGCTATCTTCATGGGTCTTGGTGGTGGTACCGTTATCCAGAACCTGATTCTTGGTATCGGTCTTGGAAAGTGGGGAACTTTCGCAGTAATGATGCTTATCTGCTTCTTCCTGGGTATGTTCCTTGACTGGACAGCTATCCTGATGATCACAATGCCTATCTATATTCCAATCTGCAAGGCAATTGGATTTGACATTCTGTGGTTCACAGTTTCAATGGCTGTAATGCTCCAGGACTCCTTCTGTACACCTCCATTCGGATACAACCTCTTCTATCTTAAGGGTATTGCACCTGAGGGAGTTACAACAGAGGATATCTATATGGGAACTATTCCATTCTGGGCTATCATGGAGCTCGGTCTGGTACTTTGCTGTACATGTCCATGGCTGATTACTTGGCTGCCAAGCAAGGTAATCACACAGGGCGGTTGATTATATAAGGAAGGTAAAAAATGGGATGTTGTTGTAAGGCTGCTGTTTTTGAAGAAGCAGGAAAGCCTATTGAGATTAAAGAGTTTGAGATTCCTCAGACACTTGAGGAAAAGGCTATTCTGGTTAAAGTCACATTTGCAACTATCTGCGGATCAGACCTGCACACTATTATGGGAAGAAGAAAAGAGGCTACACCTCTTATACTGGGACACGAGATTATCGGTACTATTGAGAAGCTGGGTTCCCCTAACCTGAAAGACGGCTATGGCAACACACTGAAAGTAGGCGACCGTATCTCCTGGACTATCATGGCTTCCTGCGGCGAGTGCTTCTACTGCAAGATCGGTCTGCCACAGAAGTGCGTAAAGCTTAAGAAATATGGACACACCAGCTGCAACGACCCGGCTATCAAGTCTGGTCTGGTGGGCGGCTATGGCGAATATGTATATATCCTGCCAGGAACAACTGTGTTCAAGCTTTCTGACAAGCTTTCCGACGAAGTTGCAACTCCTGCAAACTGCGCTCTGGCTACTGTAGTTAATGCAGTTGAGACCATCGGTGTGAACAAGGGAGATGTGGTTCTGGTACAGGGTGCAGGACTTCTGGGACTTAACTGCTGTGCTCTTTCTGCAGCTGCAGGGGCAAAGGAAATCATCATCACCGATGTTGTTGATTCCCGCCTTGAGGATGCAAGAAGATTCGGTGCAACCCAGACCATCAACCTGAAGGATTATCAGGGCGATGACCTGACCAAGAAGATCAAGGAGATCGCTCCAAACGGAGTTGATGTGGCCCTTGAGTTCTGCGGACGGGCAGAGGCTGCAAACCAGGCTATCGCAGTGCTGCGCACTGGCGGACGGTATATGATCGCCGGTATGGTTAACCCCACACCGCTCAATATCGATGCCAACAATATTACCAGAAAGTATCTTACCATCAAGGGTATCCACAACTATAACCCTAAGCACCTTGGTATTGCTCTTAAGTTCCTGGAGGACAACCAGGACAAATATCCATACAGGGAGCTTGTGGGCGAGGTATTCCCTCTTGATAAGATCAACGAGGCTGTTGAAGTCTCCAAATCCCAAAAGTATATCAGAGTCGGTATTAAATACTGACCTTTGGCCCTCCCTTCGGGGAGGGTTTTTTTATGAAGCAAGATTCCCATACTATACGAAACACCTTATTCCCCAAACGCATCATCATAAACTTCATTGCATCGGCACTACTTATATTGGTGCTTTTCTTTCTTGCTACCGTAGTGATCAACAACCGCGCCAAGGTGCGGAATGAAAATATATATAAAAACCAGCAGATTCTGCAGGTGCGGATGGCGGCCCAGGCCATCGAGGACAACCTCAACTCGATTTTTTATAATATTGACATAATCCAGCTCTACTGCCGGGACCTTTTCACAGGGCAGCGGGAGATGTCCAACAGTTTCTTCCAGCTGGTTCAGACCAGCAAGCAGGAGGTTACCGCCTTTTTAGTTGTGGACGATGCGGGCAATGTCCGCTACCGCAGCTTCTCCATAGGTGGGGAGGGAAAGGCGGCCCAGGACCTTATTCTCAGATATATAGATGAATATCAGAATAAAATTATGGGTGGGCTTAACTATGTGCCGCCCCTTTATATAACCAAGGATATGCAGCTGGCCATCAAGCTGGTCCCGATCTGGCGGAACGGCCAGAAGACCGGGGTGATAGGTGTGGCTGTGAATATAGGAAGCATTATCCAGAAATACAGCTTTGTATCCCGCCTGGGGTTCTCCGGCGATGAGCTTTTCCTGGACAAACATGGCACAGTCATAGTAGACATAGAGCCGGAAAACATAGGGCGCAACATCCATGATGTGAGCCTTGAGGGGATAACCACCGACAGCTTCCCTATGAATGATATCCTTTCCCATGTGTCTGGAAACCGGAAGTTCAAGGTCATGGACCGGATGGGAAAATCCCATAACGCCCTGGTGGCCTGGGATTCCTTCAGCATAATGGACGAGAAGATCATTGTGCTGGTGGGGGCTTCCGAGAATGTTATCAACCGCCCTTTGCGCCAGTTCCACAGGCAGGCCATGGCACTGGGGCTTGTGGTTGTGGCTATAATGGTATGCTTCTCTATACTCCTTATATATTCCAGAAAACGGGTGGTGCGCCACAGTATCAAGATTATGGAGGAGACCATAGAACAGCGCACCAACGAGCTTATGCGGAGCGAGAAGAAGTACCAGGCTGTATTCCACGGAGTAAATGATGGTCTTGTGGTGCTGAAGGATGATAAAATAAGCTATTTCAATCAGAGCGCTGCTGACCTGGTGGGCTACCCGGCGGATGAGCTGGTTGGTCGGAACCCCCTGGATTTTGTCTTCGAGGCCTACGAGGAAGGGGTGGACAACGCAGCTCCTTACAGGGAGTATGCCAAGGAGGCCCTGGCTGGCAAGACAGTTCAGTTTGAGGCTATACTTATGCGGAAAGACGGTTCCCTTCTCTATGCCGAGGTGGGACTGGCCGACCTGGAGGAGAAGTCCTCCCTTATAATGACCCTGCGGGATATAACCCTGCGCAAGAAGGCCGAGAAGGAGCTCTACGAACTCAACGCCCAGCTGGAGAAGCGGGTTTCCCAGCGCACTACAGAGCTTGAGAATGCCAACAACGCCCTCAAGGTATCCCTGGCCACCCTCAAGGAGACCCAGCAGAGCCTGGTGGAGGCCGAGAAGATGGCATCGCTGGGTGTCCTGGTGGCCGGGGTTGCCCACGAGGTGAACACCCCTGTGGGCATAGGCGTCACCGCCGCCTCATACCTTGAGGAACAGACCAGGGCTTTCGACAGCAAGTACCGCGCCAACCAGATGAAGCGCTCGGACCTGGAGAGCTACCTGGCTATGGCAAACGACTCGGCCAAGGTTATACTGGACAACCTGCACCTGGCATCGGAGCGTATCTCAAGCTTCAAGCAGGTGGCTGTGGACCAGACCAGCCAGGAGATCCGTAAGTTCAATCTCAAGGATTATATAGAAGATATCCTTACCAGCATCCAGCCGGCCTATAAGAAGACAAAGCATAAGGTGATTCTGACCGGGGATGACGACATAACCGTAATAAGTGCCCCGGGTGCCCTGTCCCAGGTGTTCACCAATCTGGTCATGAACTCTCTTAACCATGGTTTCGAGGGGGTTGAGCAGGGGACTGTGACCATAGATGTGCACCGGGGCGCCGGCGGGGTGGAGATTGTCTATGCCGATGACGGCGTGGGTATGACCCCGGAGGTTGTCCAGAAGATCTACGACCCATTCTTTACCACCAAACGGGGCAGGGGAGGCAGCGGCCTGGGTATGAATATAGTCTATAATCTGGTCACCCGTATCCTTGGAGGAGAGATCCGGTGCGAGAGCTCCCCCGGCAATGGAGCGAAATTTTACATTAATTTACCTTGGGAGATTGACAAAACTTCGCATATTTGATATTTTTTCTCATTGCTTATTATGAATAAGTATGCCTTTGTAGCTCAGGGGTAGAGCACTTCCATGGTAAGGAAGGGGTCGTCGGTCCGATTCCGACCGAAGGCTTTTATAGTGTCAGGAGGAATATTATGGCATCAAAGAAAAAAGGAAATATAGAGCTGGTTGCACTGCAGTGCACCGAGTGCAAGAGAAAGAACTACACAACTTCCAAGAACAGAAAGAACATCCAGGGAAAGATGGAGTTCAGCAAGTACTGCAAGTTTGACAGAAAGCACACTATCCACAAAGAGACAAAGATTAAATAAGTAATATATTAGGGCAGTAGCTCCAACGGCTAGAGCGCTGGTCTCCAAAACCGGATGTTGTAGGTTCGAATCCTACCTGCCCTGTATTTTATTCGGGAGAATATAATGAATAAAGTTTTGCTTTTTTTCAAGGAAAGCTATGCTGAGCTTAAGAAAGTAGTATGGCCCAGCCGCCAGGAAGTAGTTTCATCCACATGGATTGTTATTATTTCCACCCTTATTTTTGCCGGCGTTTTGGGTCTTGTTGATTTTCTGCTCATTCTTTTGATGGATGTGATTTTCTGATATGGCGAGAGAATGGTATATCCTTCATACCTATTCCGGGTATGAGAACAAAGTGGAAAAGTTCATCAGGTCTTATATGGAAGATCCTGAGTTCTCAAAGACTGTTCTTGAGATCAAGGTTCCTACAGAAGAAGTTACTATAGAAGGAAAGGACGGCAAGAAAAAGAATGTAGTCCGCAAGTTCCTTCCGGGATATGTGCTTCTGGAGATGGATCTTGATGAAGGGGACTGGCTGGATTCTCTCCGCAAGATCAAGAAGATTGCCGGAGCATCCGGATTCGTGGGAACCAAAGGCAATGAGAAGCCTCATCCGATTCCTGCCGACGAGATCAAGACTATCCTGCAGCGGGCCGGCGAACTTAAGACAAATAAGCATGTCATGGTCAAGCAGACCTTTGAAGTGGGCGAGACAGTCAAGATTGTGGAAGGTCCATTTGACACATTCGTTGGAAAGATAGATGAACTTAACCTTGAGAAAGGCAAGGCAAAAGTCATGGTTGGTATACTCGGTCGTTTCACACCTGTAGAGGTTGAACTCAGCCAGGTGGAGAAGATCTGAATATAAACCGGTAAGTTTTACCGTCTTGATGGGAGTTTCCTGACGTCAGTCGGGGGACGCTATACCACAAAGGAGAAAAAAATGGCAAAGAAGAAGATTGTTGCTTACATTAAATTGCAGATTCCTGCAGGAAAAGCAACTCCGGCACCTCCAGTCGGCCCGGCATTGGGACCTCATGGAGTAAGCGCGCCGCAGTTTGTTCAGCAGTTTAATGATAAGACAAAGGGAATGGAGCCGGGTCTTACTGTTCCGGTTGTCATTACTGTCTATGCTGACAAGACATTCAGTTTTATCCTGAAGACTCCTCCTGCAGCCGTTCTTATCAAGAAGGCCTGCGGAATCCAGAGCGGATCAGCACAGCCCCACAAGGACAAGGTTGCAAAGCTTTCAAAGGCTGATCTGAAGAAGATTGCAGAGACTAAGATGCCTGATATCAATGCAAATGATATTGATGCTGCAATGAAAATTATTGCTGGTACAGCACGCAGTATGGGTGTTGAGGTGGAGAAGTAATCATGAAAAGAGGAAAGAAATTTCAGGATGCTGTAAAGAAGTATAACAAACTTGATGTTTATACTTTTGAAGAAGGTGCAAAGCTTGTTAAAGAGCTTGCTTATGCTAAGTTCGATGAGACTGTGGATTTCTCAATCAGACTTAACCTTAAGAAAGGTCAGAGCGTCAGAGATACACTGGTTCTTCCACATCAGTTCAAGGGCGAGAAAAAGATTCTCGTTTTCGCTAAGGGAGCCAAGGCTGAGGAGGCTAAGGCTGCAGGAGCCGCTTATGTCGGCGACAGCGATCTGGTAGAGAAGATCAAGGGCGGCTGGCTTGATTTCGATGTAGCTGTGGCAACTCCAGACATGATGAAGGATGTAGGTAAGCTGGGTCCTATCCTGGGTAGAAGAGGTCTTATGCCTAACCCAAAGACTCACACTGTGACATTCGATATCAAAGAGGCAATTGCCGAGCTTAAGAAGGGACGTACAGAATACAGATCTGACAAGAGCGGTATTGTAAGCGTTTCTATCGGAAAGGTTTCTATGGATGCAGCACAGCTGGCAGAGAACATGACAGTTGTAGCTTCCGAGATTGAGAGAAAGCGGCCTGCCGATGCAAAGGGCGATTTTGTCCTTTCTCTGGCTATCTCTTCAACAATGGGACCTGGCGTCAAGGTTAAGAAGGCTTAAGGAGAGAGACTATGGCAGAATATATTGCAAAATTAAATGACAGCAAGAAAGAAGCAGTAGCAGATCTCAAGTCAAGATTCGATGGAATCTCAAGCTTTATCTTTACAGATTACAGAGGTCTTACTGTTGCACAGATCACAGAGATCAGAGACAAGCTCAGAACCAGTGATACAGAATTCAAGGTAGTCAAGAACAGATTTGCCAAGATTGCCATGAAGGATTTGGGAATCACTGATGTGGATGACTTCCTTAAGGGACCTACTGCAGTTGCAGCAGTTCCAGGAGAATCCAACGAGGTTGCCAAGGCACTGTTTGAATTTGCAAAGGGCGGAATGCCACTGCAGGTCAAGGGTGCAGTCATCAACGGAGAACTTTTTGATGCAGCAAAGATTGAGGCTTTCTCAAAGCTGCCTGGAAGAACTCAGCTTATTGCTATGTTGATGGGTCTGATGAAGGCTCCTGTCCAGAAGCTTGCCGCAACACTGCAGGCTATTGTGGACAAGGATGGAAAAGCTGCAGAAGCCGGAGAGGCAAAAGCAGAGTAAAAACAATTGTGGCATTAGTCTTAAATAGTCATGCTACTGCCGCGTAAAAAAAATAAAAAAAAGGAGAAGTTAATATGGCTACAAAAGATGAAATTCTTGAATCAATCGCTAATATGACAGTGATGGAGATTGCAGACCTTGTAAAGGCAATGGAAGAGAAGTTCGGAGTATCTGCAGCAGCAGTTGCAGCTCCAGTTGCAGGCGGCGCAGCCGCAGGCGCAGCACCAGCTGAGGAAGAGAAGACAGAATTCGATGTAATCCTGGCTGCTGTTCCAGCTGACAAGAAGATTCCTTGCATCAAGGTTGTAAGAGAGCTCA
Source organism: Spirochaetia bacterium (assembly GCA_017535435.1). Taxonomy (GTDB): domain Bacteria; phylum Spirochaetota; class Spirochaetia; order CADAEX01; family CADAEX01; genus CADAEX01. The sequence goes on from JAFXTY010000065.1 coordinate 17,510, forward strand.
CTGGTCTTGGACTGAAAGAAGCAAAAGAGCTTGTTGAAGGAGCTCCAAAGGCTATCAAGGAAGGCGCTTCCAAGGAAGATGCTGATGCTCTTAAGGCAAAACTTGAGGCTGCTGGTGCAAAAGTTGAGATTAAATAAGCTTGACTTTGATTTCAGAACAGTTTTAGATTTTATATTTTTTTTTCATAGGGGTTGGACTATTTATAGTACAGCCCCTGTTTGTCCATAATATGGACACGGGTTTTATCGAGGGAGGCATAGCGAATGCTTGATAGGAAAAAAGCTATTAAGCGGCATTACATTGTAGGGGATACATATTACGAAGGTGAGTATCATGAGTTCATGGATGTTCCTAACCTGATTGATATTCAGCTTTCTTCCTACGAGAAATTTTTACAGCTTGAGAAACTCAAGAAAGGCGAAAAGCTTGAGAACCAGGGCCTTGAGGAAGTGTTCAGAAGTACATTCCCTATCGAGAGCCCCAATGGCGACATGACTCTTGATTATGTCGGATATTCCTTGGGCGACAAAAAGAACAAGAAGCTTGATGAGTTTGAATGCAAACAGAAGAACGCTACCTATTCTATCCCTCTGAAAGCCACAATCAACCTTACATTCTCCACCGGCGAAATCCGGCAGAAAGAGATTTACATGGGCGACATCCCGATGATGACAGACAGAGGTACTTTCATCATCAATGGCGCTGAGCGTGTTATTGTAAGCCAGATACACAGATCCCCTGGAGTTGTCTTCTCCTATGAGAAGGACAAGGCACTCTACTCCTCAAGAATCATTCCATACAGGGGCTCCTGGCTTGAGTTTGAAATTGATAAGAAAAAAGGGTTTATCTATGCAAAGATAGACCGGAAGAAAAGAATCTTAGGCACTACATTCCTCCGTGCTCTCGGTCTGGATTCAAACGAACAGATTATCGAGAGATTCTATGCCATAAAGAAAGCCACTATCCATACTAAGGACGAAAGAAATAAGGAATGGGAAGATAAGATTCTTGCCAAGGCAATTTATAAGGACAATGAGAAGCTTTACAATGCGGGCGATGTGGTAAGCCGCAGTATTCTGGAAGAGCTCAAGCAGGAAGGAATAAAAGAAATTTTTATTGTCGATATCGATAAAAAGACAAAGAATACCCTTCACTCCGATATTATACTCAATTGCCTTAAGAAAGAGAAAACAAAAGAGGGCGGCGAGCCTACAAAAGAAGATGCTCTTAAGGAAGTGTTTGATGTCATGTTCCCTGGCGAGCTTTTCTCCAAGGAGAACGGTGAGAAAGAGCTTCGGAATATGTTCTTCAGCCCCAAGAAATATGATCTGGGCAAAGTGGGCCGCTATAAGCTGAACAAAAAATATATTTTCAAGAATGACAAAGACGATGATGAAGAGCAGCGGGATGATTCAGGCGAAACAGTCCTGACCATGGATGATATCATCAATACCATGGGCTTCCTTGTCAAGGTGTTCATCGGTGATGAAAATCCTGACGACATTGACCATCTGGGCAACAGAAGAATCCGTTCTGTAGGCGAGCTTCTCACCAACCAGCTCAAGGTGGCGTTCGCAAGAGTTGAGCATATTGCAAAAGACAGAATGCAGCTCAAGGAGACCGAAACCTTAAGACCATCTGATCTTATTTCCATCAAGCCTATTGTCACAATAGTAAGAGAGTTCTTCAGCTCCGACCAGCTTTCCCAGTTCATGGATCAGGTCAACCCGCTGGCAGAGCTTACACATAAGAGAAGACTGAGCGCCCTGGGTACCGGCGGTCTTTCCAGAGACAGAGCCGGAAACGAAGTCAGAGACGTACACTTCACCCACTATGGAAGAATGTGTCCTATCGAGACTCCAGAAGGTGCCAACATCGGTCTTATCGTATCTCTTGCAAACTATACCAAAGTCAACGATTATGGATTCCTTGAGGCTCCATACCGGAAGGTGGAGAAGGGAAGAGCAACCAAGACTGTGAAATATCTGGATGCCATGGACGAGGAGAAAAAGATCATCGCCCAGGCCAATGCTGCTCTGGATGCCAAGGGCAACCTGGTGAACGAGCAGGTTTCTGTCCGCAAGGCAGGCAACTATTACTCCGAGGACAGAGAAAAAGTTCAGTACATAGATGTTTCACCTAAGCAGGTAATCTCTGTATCCACTTCATTGGTTCCATTCATCGAACATGATGATGCCAACAGAGCTCTTATGGGCTCCAACATGATGAGACAGGCTGTTCCACTGCTGTTCCCCGAGGCTCCTATTGTAGGAACCGGAATGGAAGGAAGGACAGCATATGACTCCGGCGTTGTTGTAAAGGCTAAGAGATCTGGAAAAGTCTCCTATGTCTCATCCAACCGTGTTGATATAATTCCTGACGAAGATCCTAAGGCAGTGGATTCCTACCGGCTCCAGAAGTACCAGCGGACAAACCAGGACACATGCTTCTCCCAGAAACCTATTGTGGCTCTGGATGAGAAAATAGAGAAGGGCGAGGTTATCGCAGACGGCCCGGCCACAGACGATGGCGAGCTGGCTCTTGGACGGAACGTTCTGGTAGGGTTTATCCCATGGAACGGATATAACTACGAGGATGCTATCCTTATCTCCGAGAGAGTTGTCAAGGAAGATATTTTCACATCCATCCATCTGAGCGAGTTTGAGGCAGAAGTCCGGGAGAACAAGACCGGTGCCGACAGACTTACCCGGGATATCCCCAATGTAAGCGAGAAGAAGCTTGAGAACCTGGACGAGGAAGGAATTGTACGCATCGGTGCCAAGGTTAAAGCCAACGATATTCTGGTTGGAAAAGTGACACCTAAGGCAGAGAACGATTCCACTCCGGAGCTTAAGCTGCTCCGCACACTTTTCGGCGACAAGGCAAAGGATGTGAAGGATACCTGCCGCAGGGTTCCAGCAGGAGTAAGCGGTACTGTAATTGATGTTCAGCGCCTTAAGAAGTCCGAAGGCGACGAGCTTAGCCCTGGAGTTGAGGAGATAGTCAAAGTGATCATCGCAACCAAGCGTAAGCTCAGGGCCGGCGACAAGCTGGCAGGACGCCACGGAAACAAGGGTGTTGTATCCAGAATCCTTCCGGAAGAGGATATGCCATACCTGGCAGACGGTACTCCGCTTGATATCTGTCTTAACCCGCTGGGTGTACCTTCCCGTATGAACCTGGGTCAGCTTATGGAGTCCAGCCTTGGACTTGCAGGCCTTGCGTTGAACGAGAAATATGCAGTTCCTGTATTCCAGTCTGCTACTAACGATATGATCTCAAAGCTCCTTAAGAAGGGCGGTCAGCCGGAGAATTCAAAGGCAATTCTCTACGACGGTCTTACAGGCGAGCCTTTCGAGAATCCTATAATGATCGGCTGTGCATATATGCTCAAGCTCAACCACCTGGTTGATGACAAGATGCATGCCCGCTCCACAGGTCCTTATTCCCTTATTACCCAGCAGCCTCTGGGTGGAAAGGCCCAGTTCGGTGGCCAGAGACTTGGAGAGATGGAGGTATGGGCACTGGAGGCTTATGGTGCCGCAAACACACTGCAGGAATTCCTTACAATCAAATCAGACGATATGAATGGACGGACCAAGACATATGAGAATATTGTAAAGGGCGAATCCAATACACAGGCTGGTATTCCAGAGTCCTTCAATGTTCTTGTTCAGGAGCTCCGTGGATTGGCACTGGATATGTCCCTGTGGAATGACAAGGGAGAGCAGATTCCTCTTACCGAGAAGGACGAGGAATTGATCAAACAGCCGGCTGGAAAGCAATTTTGATGGAAGGGTGATATAGTTATGATAAAAGATATGCAGGAATTTGACAGTATTTTAATTAAACTTGCTTCTCCAGAACAGATTAGAAAATGGTCCTATGGAGAGGTCAAGAAATCCGAGACTATAAACTATAGAAGCCAGGAACCGGAAGATGACGGTCTTTTCTGCCGTAAGATCTTCGGAACCACCAAAGACTGGGAATGTAAATGCGGAAAATTCAAGTCAATCCGCTATAAGGGTGTGAAGTGTGAGCGCTGTGGTGTGGAGGTAACCCATTCCAGAGTCAGAAGAGAGAGAATGGGACATATCGAGCTTGCCGCTCCTGTTGCCCACATCTGGTATTACCGCTCTGTCCCTTCCCCCATCGGTCTTCTCTTGAATCTCTCGTCATCAGACCTCAGATCAGTTCTCTATTACGAGAAGTATATTGTCATTGATGCAGGTAATGAAGAGGATACCAAGCTGCATAAGTTCCAGGTTCTCACCGAGGATGAATACAACAAGGCAAAGGATAAGTTCGGCCAGGGCTTCACTGCCGATACAGGTGCAGATGCCATTAAAATTCTTCTTAAGGAGCTTGATCTTCAGGATCTGGCAAAGACTCTCAGAGACGAGATGAAGAAAAAGGATGGCAAGGTAGATAAGAAGCATCTTAAGCGGCTTAAGATCGTGGATGATTTCCTTAAGTCCAAGATCAACCCAAGCTGGATGATTCTGGATGTAATTCCTGTAATTCCACCGGACCTCCGTCCTATGACACCGATGGAAGGCGGCCGTTTCGCCACATCTGATCTTAACGATCTTTATAGAAGAGTTATCAATAGAAACAACAGACTTAAGAAAGTCCAGGCCATGGGTGCACCATCTATCCTGCTCCGCAGCGAGAAGCGTATGCTTCAGGAAGCAGTTGATGCCCTCCTTGACAACTCAAAGAAAAAGAAGATGGCCAAGGGAACCAGCAACAGACCTGCAAAATCACTTTCCGATATGCTCAAGGGAAAGCAGGGACGGTTCCGCCAGAACCTTCTTGGAAAGAGAGTTGACTACTCCGGCCGTTCTGTAATTGTTGTAGGACCTGAACTGAAGTTCCATCAGTGCGGTCTTCCTGAAAAAATGGCTTTGGAGCTCTACAAGCCTTTCATAATGAAGAAGCTTGTGGAGAAAGAGATTGTATATAACATTAAGAAAGCAAAGACCCTTGTAGAAGAAGCGGCCGATGAAGTTTGGGGCATTCTTGACGAGGTAGTCAAGGAACATCCGGTTATGCTCAACCGTGCACCTACACTGCACCGTCTTGGAATCCAGGCCTTTGAGCCGGTTCTTGTAGAAGGCAAGGCTATAAAGCTGCATCCACTGGTATGCCGTGCGTTCAACGCCGACTTCGACGGAGACCAGATGGCAGTCCATCTGCCTCTTACCCAGGCTGCCCAGATTGAGTGCTGGACACTTATGATGTCCATCAACAACCTGCTGGACCCTGCAAGCGGTAACCCCATTGTATTCCCATCTCTGGATATGGTTCTGGGTATCTACCAGCTGACTATTGCAAAGCCATACGAAGAGATTGTCACAAGCAATGGAGAGAAAAAGCTTAAGGTAAGATGTTTCTCTTCCTTCGACGAAGTGCTTCAGGCTCTGGATTCAAGGACCATCAGGTTCCAGGATGTCATCAAGATCAAAGTTGTTGATGGCAAAGTAGTGGGCAAGAAGGTGGACGAGAAGCTGGAGGGCCAGTATATCCTGACAACTCCTGGACGTCTTCTGTTCAACGAACCGCTTCCAGATGTGCTTGAGTTCCACAATGGTCCTTTCTTCGACGGTCTTACAGAGAAGAAGTGGATGCTTGGTGCTGACGACAAAGACAAGAAGAATTGGCTTAAGGGCTATATAGACAAGGACCTTAAGAAGATTATCTTCGAAACATACAAGAAGTTAGGCTCTTCTGTCACAATCCAGCTTCTTGATGCAGTAAAAGCTCTGGGCTTCAAATATGCCACAAAGTTCGGTTCCACAATCAGTATGGCAGATATCATTGTTCCGCCGGAAAAGAAAGAGCGGATAGAAAAAGCCATGGAGAGAGTCAAGGACATACAGTCTCAGTTCAACCAGGGAAAGATTACCGAGAAAGAGCGGTTCGAAAATGTCACCAACGTATGGAGTATGACTGCCGAGAAGCTTACCGAAGATCTTATGAAGCGGCTTGAAGAGGACCGCCAGGGCTTCAACCCGGTATATATGATGACCAACTCCGGAGCCAGAGGTAGCCGTACACAGCTTAGACAGCTGGCAGGAATGAGAGGCCTTATGAACAAACCTAATGGCGATATCATCGAGCTGGCAATCCGTTCCAACTTCAAGGAAGGTCTTTCCATCATCGAGTTCTTCATCTCCTGTAACGGAGCTAGAAAAGGTCTTGCCGATACAGCCCTCAAGACATCCAACGCAGGTTACCTTACCAGACGTCTTGTAGATATTGCACAGGATGTTGTAGTAGAGGAAGAGGACTGTGGAACCATCAATGGTATGGATATAAGTGCTCTTAAGGCAGGTGAGAAAGTTGAAGAAACCCTTGCTGACAGAATAGAGGGAAGATTCACCCTTGAGCAGGTCAAGCATCCGATTACTCATGAGCTTATCCTGGATATGAACCAGGAGATCACCGAGGCCAAGGCCAAGGAGATCGAGGCAGCCGGTATCGAGACAGTCCGGATCAGAAGCGTCCTTACCTGCGACTCCAAGCATGGTGTATGCCGGAAGTGTTATGGTTGGAACCTGGCTAATAACAGGCCTGTCGAGATAGGAGAGGCTGTCGGAATTATCGCAGCTCAGTCCATCGGTCAGCCTGGTACCCAGCTTACCATGAGAACATTCCATACTGGTGGTACAGCAGACAAGGCCAGCGAGAAAAACGAGATCAAACGTGATTTCCCTGTATATGTGAAAGAGATTCACGGAAATACTGTATTGAATGAGAATGGTATCAATATCTTCACTAGAAAGGGATACCTTATTGTCAATAAGATTCTTATTGCAAGAGACATCAAGGACATCGACAAGCTGCTGGTTGAGGACTGGGAGATGGTTACTCCTGGCAAGCCGCTTTTCAAGAAGGGCAAGGAGACAGTCAATGCCACCAACAAGGCTTATGTCCATGTGTTTGGCGACAAGCTCCTTTCTCTCGGCATAGAGCAGAAAATCGACATCAAGAGCGGAACCGAGCTTTTCATAAAGGCAGACAGCTGTGTTGAGGCTGATACAGCCATGGCTAAGTTCGACCCGTTCAACGAGCCTATCATTGCAGAATACTCTGGCTATATCAAGTATCATGATCTTAATGATAAGACCATGAAAGAGGTTATCAACGCAAAGAACGGCAAGAATGAGAAGAGAATCATAGAGTTCAACGACGAGGCTCTGGATCCGAGAATCTCCATTGTTGATGAGAATGAAAATGAGTTAGTCACCTACTATCTACCTGGAAATTCTTATGTGCTTGTTGATGAATTCAAGGCAACTGACAAGAAAAACAAGAAGGATAAAAAGGAAAGAGTACAGATCAAAGCAGGAACAACTTTGGCCAAGATGGATAAGAATATGACCAAGGCAACAGATATCACCGGAGACCTTCCACGGGTCGAGGAGCTGTTCGAGGCCAGAATTCCAAAGAATCCTGCAGTTCTTGCCATGGTTTCCGGAACTGTCAAGTTCTATGGAAAGAGCAAGGGCAAGAGAAACATCATTATCACCGATGAACAGGGAAGAGAATTCAAGCACCTTGTTCCTATGGGCAAGAACCTGCTTGTCCGTGACGGCGATAAGGTTGAAGCAGGCGAGAAGCTTTGTGACGGCGAGAAGAATCCGCACGATATCCTGAATATCCTTGGAGAGAATGCACTCCAGTCTTACCTTATGAACGAGGTTCTCAAGGTATATAAGAAGGTTGGTGTAAGGATCAACGACAAGCATATCGGTGTAATTATCCGCCAGATGCTTAGAAAGGTGGAGATTGCTCATGTGGGCGACACCAAGTTCATCCTTGGCAGCCAGGAGGATAAGGTCAAGTTCCAGGAAGAGAACAAGCGTGTTATCGATGCAAAAGGCGCTCCGGCTGTGGCAAGGTCCAAGCTCCTTGGAATCACCAAGGCATCGCTGGCCATCGAGTCCTTCCTGTCGGCAGCTTCCTTCCAGGAGACCACCAAGGTTCTTACCAATGCAGCTATCGAGGGTAAGATGGACCACCTCCATGGACTTAAGGAGAACCTGCTTATAGGTCACCTTATTCCTGCAGGAACAGGAAACAAGATGTACCGCAATGTCAAGCTTTATAACAAGCAGAACGAGGACCTGGACCTGGTGGTGCAGGAGGTGCTGGAGAGACGGAAGCAGGAGGCGCAGGAAGCTGCCGAGAGCGGTCCGAAACAGCGCAGTATTGAGGATCTTGAGTAGGGAATATTATCCCACTTGACTTTTTCCAGTCAGATTGTTAATCTAATGTTCTGGAAAAAATAGGGCAGTTTTGTCTGCCGAAAACTATATAGGAGAAGGTTGTTAAATGCCTACAATTAATCAGTTAATCAGAAAAGGTAGAAAAGCGGTCAAGAAAAAGACCAAATCTCCTGCTCTTGAAAGCTGCCCTCAGAAAAGAGGAGTATGTACAAGAGTTATGACTGTAACACCTAAGAAGCCTAACTCAGCACTCAGAAAGGTTGCCAGAGTAAGACTTTCAAACGGTATCGAAGTTACAGCTTACATCCCTGGTATCGGACATAACCTGCAGGAGCACTCTGTAATCCTGCTCAGAGGTGGAAGAGTAAAGGACCTCCCTGGTGTAAGATATCATATCATCAGAGGTGCAAAGGATACCCTTGGTGTAGAAGACAGAAAGAGATCACGTTCTAAATACGGAACAAAGAAACCAAAGGCTTGATAGAGGAACGTATAAATGTCTAGAAGAAGCGGTGCTACAAAAAGAGAATTTATTCCAGATCCACGGTACAACAGTACAGTGGTTGCAAAATTCATTACACGCATGATGTTTGATGGCAAGAAATCAATCAGCACAAAGATCATGTATGATGCAATGGAATTCCTTGGCAAAAAGACAGACAAGGAACCTATCGAGGCCCTTACAGCAGCCCTTGAGAATGTTAAGCCTGTTGTAGAGGTTAAGTCCAGAAGAGTAGGTGGTTCCACCTATCAGGTTCCAATGGAAATAAGAGAGTCCAGAAGAGAAGCTCTGGCCATGAGATGGATTATCCAGGCTTCCAGATCCAGAAATGGAAAAACTATGGGCGAAAAGCTGGGTGCTGAGCTGCTTGATGCATTCAATTCAACAGGTACAGCATTCAAGAAAAAGGAAGATACCCACAAGATGGCAGAGGCCAACAAGGCATTCTCCCATTATCGTTGGTAGTCTAAATAGCCCTTTTTTCGTTGAAAATTGGGCTATAAACCATTTATTTGCTTGATTTTATCACATTTTAGTATTGCCAAAATATTCTGCTTGTGATAAAACAAGATGAAATAGGTCGTTTTTCTACGGCCATTTGTGCATTTGGTTGAGCCAAACCAATTGCTCGGAGCTGCCTGCGGCAGCTGGAGTGGTAAGGTGGTGATACTGTCATTCATATCTTTTTGAATAATAGTGTTGTCATCTTTTTATCTCAATTATTTTTTGAAAATGAATTTTTTTAAGTATTAGATTCTTTAGGAGGAAACTAATGGCAAAAGAGAAGTTTGAAAGGACAAAACCACACATTAACGTTGGTACAATCGGACACGTAGACCATGGTAAGACAACTCTTACCGCAGCAATTTCTATGTATTGCGCAAAGAAGAACGGCGGAAAGGTAATGAACTATGATGATATCGACAATGCACCAGAAGAGAAGGCTAGAGGTATCACCATCAACACAAGACATATCGAGTATGAGACAGACAAGAGACACTACGCTCACGTAGACTGCCCGGGCCATGCTGACTATGTAAAGAACATGATCACCGGTGCCGCACAGATGGACGGCGCAATCATCCTGGTAGCTGCAGACTCCGGTCCAGAGCCACAGACAAGAGAGCACATCCTTCTTGCAAGACAGGTTGGTGTTCCAAGACTGATTGTATTCCTTAACAAGATGGACCTTGCAGACCCAGAGCTGGTTGAGCTTGTAGAGGTAGAGGTTCAGGAGCTTCTTGAGAAGTACGGTTTCGATCCTAACTGTCCTATCATCAAGGGATCTGCATTCGAGGCTATGTCTCATCCAGATGACCCAGAGAAGACAAAGTGCATCCAGGAGCTTCTTGATGCAATGGATACATATTTCCCACTCCCAGAGAGAGAAATCGACAAGCCATTCCTGATGCCAGTAGAGGATATCTTCTCTATTTCCGGCCGTGGTACAGTAGCTACAGGAAGAATCGAGAGAGGTGTTGTAAAGGTTGGCGATGCAGTTGAGATCGTAGGTATCAAGGAAACAAGAAACTCCGTAGTTACCGGCGTCGAGATGTTCAACAAGACAATGGATCAGGGAGAAGCTGGAGACAACGTAGGTATCCTGCTCCGCGGTGTTGAGAAGAAAGAGATCGAAAGAGGTCAGGTACTTGCAAAACCAGGTACAATCACACCACACAAGAAATTCAAGGGAGCTATCTACTGCCTGACAAAGGAAGAGGGTGGACGCCACAACCCATTCTTCACAGGTTACAGACCACAGTTCTATTTCAGAACAACAGATATCACCGGAACAGTTACACTGCCTGCTGACAAGCAGATGGTTATGCCTGGTGACAACACAGAGCTTACAGTAGAACTTATTTATCCTATCGCTATGGAGAAAGGTCTTAGATTCGCTATCCGTGAGGGTGGAAAGACTGTAGCCAGCGGCCAGGTAACAGAGATTATTGAGTAACAAAAATAAGCCCTCCGTTATTATTGCGGGGGGCCATTTTTTCGGGAGAAAGTAATAAAAATGGCTGAAGAAAGGATTAGAGTAAGGCTTAGAGGATTTGACGTCGAACTGATTGACCAGAGCGCAAAGTCTATTGTACAGACTGTTGTAAAAGCTGGTGCAAAGGTTGCTGGACCTATTCCTCTGCCTACAAAAATCAACAAATACACTGTTCTTAAATCTCCGTTTGTAAACAAAAAATCACGGGAACAGTTTGAGATGAGAACACACAAAAGGTTAATTGATATTTTTGAGCCATCCTCTGACGTAATGGATGCCCTTATGAAACTTGAATTGCCCGCAGGTGTTGATGTAGAGATTAAGCAGTGATTGGGGTGATGAGATTATGATCGGGTTGATAGCAGAAAAAGTTGGAATGACTCAGGTTTTTGACGAAAGCGGAGTGCTCACACCTGTTACAGTTATCAAAGTTGACGAGAACACAGTTGTCGGCGAAAGAACAGCCGAGAAAAACGGCTACAGCGCTGTAGTCCTTGGATATGGTGACATCAAGAAAAAACATGTGACAAAACCATATGCAGGTCAGTTTGCAGAAGGCATTGAGCCAAGAAAAAAACTGGTGGAGTTCCGGGACTTTGAGCTTGAGTGCAAGCCTGGCGATAAGCTTGGAATCGAGGTTTTTGCAGACATCGATACAGTTGATGTAATCGGAACCTCCAAGGGAAAAGGTTACGCAGGTGTTATGAAGCGCCATAACTTCGGCGGCGGAAGAGCTACACATGGTTCCAAGTTCCACAGACAGAACGGTGGTGTAGGTATGTCTTCCACACCAGGAAAACTGATGAAAGGCCTTAAGATGGCTGGAAGAATGGGCAGCGACAGAGTTACTGTCCAGAACATCAAAGTTGTAAAAGTTGACGCTGAAAAGAAAGTAATTCTTATTGCAGGCGCTGTTCCGGGTGCTGCAAAGAGTTTGGTACTTGTCAGAAAAGCAATAAAGTAGAGACAAAGAGGAAAATAAATGGAAGCTAAGGTCTTCTCAGTAAAAGGTGAAGAGTTACGGACAATAGAACTTGAAGACTCTGTTTTTAACTGCGAAATAAGTGACGGAACTATTTATTACGCAATAAATAACGAACTTGCCAACATGAGAGTTGGAACTGCATGCGCAAAAGACAGAGACGAAGTAAGCGGCAGCACAGCCAAGCCATGGGCTCAGAAGGGTACCGGCCGGGCAAGAGCAGGTCGCAAGAGAAGTCCGTTGTGGGTTGGCGGTGGTGTAGTTTTTGGTCCTAAGCCAAGAGATTACAGCTACAAGATGCCAAAAAAGATGAAAAGACTTGCAATGAAATCTATCCTCAGCCAGAAGATGCTGGGCGGTAAATTCAAAGTTGTTGAAGATTTTACAATTGAAAGCGGAAAGACAAAGGATATTGCCGCTGTTCTCAAGAATCTTGTTCCTGCAGAGAGAACAGTTCTCATTCTGAAGGATGACGATGCCATGATCAAGAGAGCAGGACGCAACATTCCTTGGCTGACTTTCCTTTCATACAATAGATTGAGAGCTCATGATCTTTTCTATGGAAAGAACGTTCTTGCGCTGGAATCAGCTGCCAAGGGACTGAACGATTTTTATAAGGAGTGATGGGTATGGAAGCACAGAATATTCTTATTGAACCTGTTGTGACAGAAAAGACCAACCTCCTTAGAGAAGAGAAAGCAGCAAAGTATGCATTCAAGGTTCTTCCTGAAGCAAACAAGTTCCAGATCATGGAAGCTGTAGAAAAAGTTTTTGGTGTTAAGCCTGTGGCTTGCAACACAATGTGGGTGCGGGGCGACAAGAAAGCAACAAGAACAAGATCAGGCTACAGAATGGGTCAAAAATCATCATGGAAGAAGGCGATTATCACACTTGCTCCTGGTGAAAAAATAGATATGTTTGAAGGCGTGTAAGGGGGCAGTAAGTGGGTATCAAGAAGTATAAACCACATACACCTGGTCTGCGTACCAGAGCAACACTCGATTTCTCAGAGCTGACAACAGACAGACCGGAGAAATCACTTACATCAGGTTTTGCTCCATGTGCCGGAAGAGGCGCTTCCGGACGCATCAGTGTACGGCGCAGAGGTGGTGGACACAAGAGAAAATACAGAATTATCGATTTCAGACGCGATAAGTTCGATGTACCAGGAAAGGTTGTAACAATCGAGTACGATCCGAACAGAAGCGCCAATATCGCTCTTATCAACTATGTTGACGGCGAGAAGAGATACATCCTGGCTCCTAAGGGACTCAAGGTAGGCGATATGATCCAGAGCGGTCCTGCAGCTCCAATCAAGGTTGGAAATGCACTTCCACTTGAGAACATTCCGCTTGGTGTATCGATCCACAACATTGAGCTTGTTTATGGAAAGGGCGGCCAGCTTGTCAGATCTGCAGGTTTAAGCGCACTTGTAGTTGCAAAAGAGGGAGACTATGTGACATTAAGACTTCCTTCCACCGAGATGAGAATGGTATTCAAGAAATGCATGGCTACCATCGGCGAGGTTGGAAACGAAGACTACATGAACATTTCCCTTGGAAAAGCTGGAAGAAGCAGATGGCTTGGCAGAAGACCAAAGGTCAGAGGTGTTGTAATGAACCCAATCGACCATCCACATGGTGGTGGTGAAGGTAAGACAGCAGCCGGACGTAACCCTGTAACACCTTGGGGTCTTCCTACTAAAGGTTATAAGACCAGAAAGAAGAGAAAGCTTTCCGGTAAGTTTATCGTTAACAGACGTAAGTAGGAGTAAGTTGTGTCTAGATCAATAAAAAAAGGACCATTCATCGAGAAGAAACTCTATAAAAGAATTGTTGAGGCTGGCAAGGGAACAGACAAGAAGATGCTCAAGACCTATTCCCGGACATCAACAATCATTCCTGAGATGGTTGGTTATACAGTTTCAGTTTACAACGGAAAGACATGGGTTCCTGTATATGTTACAGAAAACCTGGTCGGTCATAAGCTGGGAGAATTTGCTCCTACAAGAATCTTTCGGGGACATTCTTCCGATAGTAAAGCAAAGAAATAAGCGGCTGTGGAGTTAGAATATGGAAGAGAAAAAAGGATACAGAGCTGTAGGTAAATACCTTATGGTTTCACCTAAGAAGGTTCGCCCTATTGCAGATCTGATCAGAAGAAAACCTTATACAGAAGCAGTGGCTCAGCTCGAGGCTATTCCAAACGGCGGAGCAGCTATGCTCAAGAAGGTGCTTCAGTCTGCAGCAGCTAATGCACTGTCACAGAACAAGCAGCTTGACGAAGAGATGCTCTATGTCAAGGAATTACAGGTCAACGAAGGTCCACGGCTTAAGAGAGTATGGGCAAGAGCTAAAGGCAAACGCGATATTCTCTTGAGAAGAATGAGCCATATTACTGTTATAGTTGATGAATTAGCGAAGGTGGGGGAATAAGTTGGGACAGAAAGTTAATCCAATAGGCCTGAGACTTGGAGTAAATAAAACCTGGAAGTCTAAATGGTATGTTGATCCTCGTGAATATGCAGAAACACTTCATGAAGATCTTAAATTGAGAGAAGAGCTTGACAAGTGTCCTGAGACTAAGGGAGCTGAGATATCAGAAGTTGAGATCATCAGACAGCCACAGAGAATTACGGTTGTCATTGAGACTTCAAAACCTGGTGTTCTGATTGGTGCCAAAGGAGCTACAATCGAGAAGATCGGGGAGCGGCTTCAGAAGGTAACAGGAAAGAAGATCCAGCTCAAGATTAAGGAACTTAAGAAGCCTGAAGTCAATGCACAGCTTATTGCTCTTAATGTTGCTAGACAGCTTAAGTCAAAGAGCTCATTCAGAAAAGTTCTTAAGCAGTGTGTTTCAAGCGCCATGAGAGGCGGTGCTCAGGGCATCAAGATCAGAATTTCCGGACGTCTTGCCGGAGCTGAGATGGCCAGAATACAGCAGCACAAGGAAGGGCGTATTCCACTGCATACTTTCCGTGCAGATATCGACTATGGTTTTGCTGAGGCAAACACAACTTTCGGCCTTATCGGTGTGAAGGTATGGGTGTTCAACGGCGAGATTCTTAAGAAAGATATGAAAGAAGATGCCGGACAGCTTCTGGTGAAGAAAAGACCAAAGAAAGCTGTGGGACAAGGAGAGTAAGTCATGCTTAGTCCAAAACGTACTAAATATAGAAAAAGAAATCGTAGCAGCGCAAGCTTGACTGGAAATGCACACAGAGGTAATACAATCGCATTCGGCGATTTCGGACTGATTGCTCTGGAGCCCAAGTGGATCACAAACAGACAGATCGAGGCTGCCCGTGTTGCAATGACAAGAACCATCAAGAGAGGCGGTAAGGTATGGATCCGGATTTTCCCCGATATGCCTTATACAAAGAAACCTGCTGAAACCAGAATGGGTAAAGGTAAGGGAGCTCCTGAGTACTGGGTAGCTGTTGTAAAGCCTGGAATGGTTATGTTTGAGATGGGTGGTATTTCTTCCGAGCTGGCTAGGGAAGCTATGGAACTGGCCGGTGACAGGCTGCCTATCAAGACTAAATTTGTAGAAAGAAGGGACATGGAGTAATTTATGAAAAACAGCTTTAAAGAACTTACACATGAAGAACTTCTTGCAAAATACGAAGAACTGATTAAGAAGTATATGGATTTGAGATTCAAGACAGTTCTTGGCCATGTTGAGAATCCTCTTGAGAAGAGAACTCTCAGAAGACAGATTGCCAGAGTCAAGACACTTATCCATGCTAAGAATCTTGGAATAAGGTAAGGGAGACTGACATGGAAGAAAAAACTATAGGCAAGAAAATTTATACAGGTCTTGTAGTCAGCGACAAAATGGAGAAGACAATCGTAGTTTCTATCGTCAACAAAACACTTCACAGATTGTACAAGAAATATGTTGTCAGAACCAAGAAAGTTAAGGCTCATGATGAGAACAACGAAGCTCATATCGGCGACACTGTAAGAGTAATCCAGTCACGGCCGATCAGCAAGGAAAAATGCTGGAGACTTCTTGAGATTGTAGAGCGGGCTAAATAATTAAGGTGGTTAAGTTATGATACAGATGCAGACATATCTGAATGTAGCAGATAACAGCGGTGCAAAGATTGTACAGTGTATCAAGGTTCTGGGCGGAAGCCACAAGAATACTGCCGGAATCGGAGAGATCATTGTAGTTGCAGTTAAAGATGCCATTCCTAATGCACCGGTTAAGAAAGGTGATGTTCAGAAAGCAGTTATTGTCAGAACAACCAGTAAGATCAGAAGAACTGATGGAACTTACATCAGATTTGATGACAATGCCTGCGTGATCCTGGATGCAAGTCTCGCCCCAAAAGGCAAGAGAATTTTTGGACCAGTTGCCAGAGAATTGAGAGATGTTGATCAGATGAAGATTATTTCTCTTGCTCCGGAAGTACTTTGAGGGATTTGTATATGGAAGTTGTTAAATATAAACTGAAGAAAGAAGATCTGGTTCAGGTTATCGCCGGAAAGGAAAAAGGAAAGTCCGGAAAGATCCTGAAAATCGATCGCGAGAAGGGAAAGGTTCTTGTTGCAGGGCTCAACATGGTTAAGAAAGCCAGAAAGCCAAGAAGACAGGGAGAGAAGGGCGGTATCGTAGATATCGAAGCTCCAATCGACATTTCCAATGTAATGATCGTTTGTAAGAAGTGCGGACCTACCAGAATCGGTATCGAAGGCACTGGGGACAAGAAAGTCCGCAAATGCAAGAAGTGTGGAGAAGTACTGTAATGAGCAATAAAGAACCGAATCTTAAGATTAAATATAAAAAGGTTGCAGAAGAGCTTAACAAAGAATTCGGCTATAAGACTGTTATGCAGATTCCTAGAATCGAGAAAGTGATTGTAAGCGTAGGCTGCGGTGAGGCTATCGAGAACAAGAAGCTTCTTGATGCAGCTGTAGGAGAGCTTGCTCTTATCACTGGACAGAAACCTCTTAGAACCCGGGCTCGGAAATCTATTGCAAACTTTAAGCTTAGAGAAGGCGCTGAGATCGGAGCCAAGGTCACCTTGAGAAACAACATGATGTGGGAGTTCCTGGACAGACTTATCAACGTGGCTCTTCCACGTGTAAAGGACTTCAGAGGTGTAAACCCGAATGCATTCGACGGGCGTGGAAACTATTCCTTGGGTGTCAAGGAACAGATTATCTTCCCCGAGATTGACTTCGATAAGATTGAACGGGTAAGCGGACTGAACATTGCGATTGTGACAACATGCGGCACAGATCAGGAAGCAAAGAGTCTTTTGGCAAAACTTGGTATGCCTTTTAGGAAGTAGAGGTAATAGATGGCAAAGAAATCAATGATCATCAAGGCTTTAAGAGAGCCTAAGTTCATGACTAGAAGAGTTAACAGATGCCGGATCTGCGGTAGACCGCGGGGCTATATGAGAGATTTCCAGATGTGTAGAATTTGCTTCAGAAAACTGGCAAGCAAAGGCTTGATACCTGGTGTAACAAAATCGAGTTGGTAAGGGAGATAATAATGGCAGTATCAGATCCTGTTGCAGATATGCTTACAAAAATAAGAAACGCGAGTCGCGCTGGCTTTGAGAAAGTTGACATTACTCCTTCAAAACTGAAACTTGAGATTGTCAAAGTTTTGAAGAACGAAGGATATGTAAAGAACTTCAAGAAGATCCAGCTGGACGGCAAGAATTTTATCAGACTTTTCCTTAAGTATGATGAGATGGAGAATCCGATCATCCACGATATTGAAAAGATATCAACACCTGGTAGAAGAATCTACTCAGGCTATAAGAAAATGCCTCGGATTAAGAATGGATACGGAACAATTGTAGTTTCCACCTCCGCTGGTGTGACCACCGGAAAGAAAGCTACAGAGAACAAGGTCGGCGGAGAGCTGATCTGCTCAATTTGGTAGGAGTTGGAATATGTCACGTATTGGAAAATTACCGATTCATCTCCCAGCAGGGGTAAAGGTAGCAGTGGCAGACAATGTTGTTACTGTTGAAGGCCCTAAGGGAAAATTGAGCCAGGCTATTTCCCCACTCATCACTGTAGAGGTAAAGGACAACGAAGTTGTTCTCCAGCGGCAGAATGACGAGCGGGAGTGCAGAGCATTCCACGGACTGTACCGCAGCCTTGTGAAGAACATGGTTGAGGGTGTCTCCACTGGATATAAGAAGACTCTGGTTATCACCGGTGTTGGTTACAAAGCTGAAGTTCAGGGCAAGATTCTCCTGCTCAGCCTTGGATACTCAACACAGATTATGTATCAGATTGCTGATGGCCTTAAGATTTCCTGCGACGGTCCTAACAAGATTATCGTAGAAGGAATCGACAAGCAGCTGGTCGGCCAGACATGCATCGAGATCAAGAACTTAAGACCTGTAGAGCCATACAAGGGCAAGGGAATCAAGTTCGACGGCGAGTATGTACGGCGCAAGGTCGGAAAATCAGGTACAAAATAGGATAGGTTGATATGAAGAAGTTAGTTGAAGGAAATAAAAGACGCATTAGACGCAGAAAAAGCATCCGTGCTAAAGTAAGCGGAACTTCAGAAAGACCAAGACTTTCAGTTTTCAAGAGCAACTGTCACCTGTACATCCAGGCTATTGACGACATTGAGGGAAAGACACTGTGCGCAGTATCCAACCTTGAGAAAGACCTGCGGGATGTCAAGGCAAACGTTGAGGGAGCTAAAAAGCTTGGCCAGATTGCCGGAGAGCGGCTGAAAGAGCTTAAGATTGAAACAGTGGTGTTTGACAGAGGCGGTTACCTCTATCACGGAAAGATCAAAGCTATTGCAGATGGCGCAAGAGAAGCCGGCATAAAGTTCTAGGGGGATGAACGTGGATCAGGAAAAAGAATATGTTGAAAAACTTATAAAGCTCAACAGAGTTGCCAAAGTAGTAAAAGGTGGTAGAAGATTCTCATTCTCTGCACTGGTTGTAGTGGGAGACAAGCAGGGATCTGTCGGCTACGGTTTCGGAAAGGCAAACGATGTTACAGAAGCTATAAGAAAAGGTGTAGATAAGGCAAAGAAGAGCCTTATCACAGTTCCTCTCAAGAACAACACCATTCCTCATGCAGAGCTCTGCGAGTTCAAGAGTGCAAAGGTTATACTCAAGCCTGCTGCACCTGGTACTGGAGTTATTGCAGGTGGTCCAGTCCGGGCTGTTATGGAAGCTGTGGGAGTTACCGATATTCTTAGTAAGTCTCTGGGCACAAAGAACAGCATTAACATTGTTAAGGCAGTTTTCTCCGGATTCGAAAGCATCATGGATGCAAAGAAAATTGCTAAAGACAGAGGCAAGACTCTGAAAGATATATGGGGTTGAAAATGGCTGGTAAGATCAAAATTCAATTGGTTAAAAGCACAATCGGCAGAAAGCCCGACCAGATCAAGACTGCACATGCCCTGGGACTGAATAAGATCAGCTCTTATGTCATCCTGGACAGCAATCCTGCTATCCTTGGCATGGTCCGGAAAATCAATCACCTTGTAAAAGTTGAGGAGATGTAATCATGTCTGATATTACACTTAAGGCTCCCTTCGGAGCAAATAGAAACAGAAAGAAAGTCGGACGTGGTATGGGTTCTGGACTTGGAAAGACTTCTGGAAAGGGTCACAAGGGACAGAATGCTAGATCCGGCGGCGGCGTGCGCCCAGGATTCGAGGGCGGCCAGATGCCTCTGTTCAGAAGAGTATCCAGAAGAGGATTCAAAAACTATCCTTTCAAAACAACCTTTGCTGTTGTCAATGTCGCAGACCTTGAGAATAGATTTGAGGCTGGCGAGGCAGTAACCTGGGAAGCTCTTGTTGAAAGAAACCTTATCAAGGCAAAGGATGTCCTGGTAAAGATTCTGGGAAGCGGCGAGCTCACCAAGGCTCTTACTGTGGAAATGCTTGATATGTCAGCATCTGCAAAAGAGAAAATCGAGAAAGCTGGTGGCAAGATCGTAGAAGAAGAGATAGGTAGGTAACATGGCTGGCAACGCACTTGTTGATATATTCAGAATTAAAGATTTACGGCAGAGACTTATCTTCACCTTTGCTGTTCTGATGGTTTTCAGAATCGGTGCCACAATTCCTATCCCGGGAATCAATGTGAATGCACTCAAGCTGTACTACCTTACAGCTCAGAGCTCATCAAATGGTGCGATCGGTCTTGCTGATTATATCGATTTCTTTGCCGGTGGTGGTTTTAAGAACTTCTCCGTATTCATGCTTGGAATTATGCCTTATATTTCCATGTCGATCATCATGCAGCTTCTTATTCTTGTCTTCCCTAAGCTGAAGAAGATTTCACAGGAAGACGGCGGCAGAAAGAAGATTGCACGGTACACCAGATACGGTACAGTTATAGTATGTCTTATCCAGTCCTATGCGGCAACCGTATATGCCAGACAGATTCCAGATGCAATTACAATGTCAAAGCTTTCATATTCCCTGATTGCTATTGTCACTGTAACCACTGGAAGTATGCTCCTGGTATGGATGGGTGAACAGATCACCCAGCGGGGCGTAGGAAATGGAGTTTCCCTTATCATTTTTGCCGGTATTGTGGCAAGGATGCCCGAGGCGTTCATCCTTATGTTCGGAAGAATCAAGTCCAAGGACATCAACCCTGTATTCCTGATCATCGTGCTTGCACTCTTTGTAGTGGTTATAGCACTGGTTATCTACGAACAGCAGGGACAGCGCAAGATTCCGGTACACTATGCTAAGAGAGTGGTAGGAAGAAAAATGTATGGCGGACAGAATACTTACATTCCATTTAAGATCAATCCGTCAGGCGTTATTCCTGTTATCTTTGCATCTTCAGTAATGACATTCCCTCTCCAGATTCTCGGTGGCATGGGTGTCAAGGTTCGGTGGATGGGTACACTGGCTTACTGGTTCAGACCATCAGGCTGGCTCTATCTCACAACCTACACACTGCTCATTATCTTCTTTGCATATTTCTACACTCAGGTAACGCTGAATCCTACAGAAATCTCAAAGCAGATCAGAGAAAACGGAGGTTCTATCCCTGGAATCAGATCTGAGAAGATGGAAGCCTATCTTATGAGAATCCTCAACAGAATTGTTCTGGCAGGATCCATATTCCTGGCATTTATCGCACTTATCCCTACACTTGTGCAGATAATATTCCACTTCCCAAGTCAGGTTGCAATGCTTATGGGTGGAACATCATTGTTGATTATGGTTGGAGTTGACCTTGACTTTATGTCTCAGATCGAGGGGCACATGAAAATGCACCATCACGAGGGACTGGTAAAGAAGGGCAGGATCAGATCCAGGAATTTATAAAGAGGAGTAATATGAAAGTCAGAGTGAGTGTAAAGCCTTTGTGTGAAAAATGCAAAGTCATCAGAAGAAAAGGTGTTCTGAGAATTGTTTGTCAGAATCCAAAGCATAAACAAAGACAGCGGTAAGGGGAGAGAGAAGAGTTATGGCAAGAATTGCGGGTATTGACCTTCCCAACAAAAGTGCAAAGATAGCACTTACATATATCTATGGTATCGGCAGAACTTCTGCAGTTAAAATCTGCGAAGCAACTGGAATCGATGCAGACAAGAAGATCAACGATCTTACACCGGAAGAGGTTAACAACTTAAGAAAGGTTATCGAGACCGAGTACAAGGTTGAAGGCCGTCTCAGATCCGAGATTGCTCTTAACATCAAGCGTCTTATGGACATTGGATGCTATCGCGGCCTCAGACACAGAAAGGGACTTCCTGTGCGCGGTCAGAGAACTAAGACCAATGCACGTACCAGAAAGGGCAAGAAGAAGACTGTTGCCGGAAAGAAGAAGTAAGGTTGGAGGACATAAGTGGCTACTGTAAAAAAGAAAAAAGAAAAGATTTCAGTTTTCAGCGGAAATGTTTATATCAAGGCCAGCTTCAATAATACTATTGTTACTGTGACCGATTTGATGGGCAACGCTTTGTCTTGGGCAAGCTCTGGTGAGCTTTCCTTCAGAGGTGCCAAGAAATCCACTCCTTTCGCAGCACAGTCAGTATGCGAGACAGCTGCTAAAAAGGCTATGGACTACGGCCTGAAAGAGGTTAACGTTTATATCAGCGGACCTGGCGTCGGCAGAGAATCAGCTATCAGATCCCTGGGCGGACTTGGACTTAAGGTGCTCTCCATCCGGGATGTAACTCCGATTCCACACAACGGATGTCGGCCTAAGAAAACAAGAAGAGTGTGAGTTCTAAGGAGAGTACAGAATGGGAAAAAGTATGCAGCCCCTCTTAAAGCGGTGCAAAGCTTTAGGAATCAACCCTGCTGTGATGGGGTATACAAAAGAGTCAAAGAGAAAAGGCAAGGAAGTCAGAAAGAAGAAATCCGGATATGGCCTCCAGCTTGCTGAAAAGCAGAAAGTGCGCTTTATCTATGGACTTCTGGAGAAGCAGTTCAAGCTTACCTTTGAAAAAGCAAACAGAATGAAAGGTAAGACAGGTGAGAACCTTATCTCCCTTCTTGAGCGCCGTCTTGACAACATGGTATTCAGAATGAGATTTGCCTCCACAAGAAAGCAGGCAAGACAGCTGGTCAACCATGGTCATATTCTGGTTAACGGCGAGAAAGTGACAATTCCTTCCTACCTGGTTAAAGCAGGAGATGTCATCGAGATTAAAGAAGGAAGCAAGAACTTTGTTATCATCAAGGAAAGTCTTAAGGAATTTACAAAGTCCGGCGTAATGCCTTGGCTTGATGTCGATCCAGACGCAATGAAGGGAACTG
>JAFXTY010000066.1 GCA_017535435.1 Spirochaetia bacterium
CGCTCTTCCGATCTATCATTCACAGCCGAAGTACTTATAAAGACCGGGGACAACATAACCACAGACCACATTATGCCTGCCGGTACCCGGGTCCTCCCATACCGGTCCAACATCCCAGAGATTGCAAAGTTCGTCTTCGAGGCAGTCTCCCAGGCTTCTATGACAGGGCCAAGAAAGCAGGCACCGGCGTCATAATCGGCGGCGAGAACTACGGTCAGGGCTCATCCCGTGAGCATGCTGCCCTTGCACCTATGTACCTAGGCGTCAAGGCAGTCATCACCAAGAGCTTTGCCCGGATCCACAAGGCCAACCTGATCAACTTCGGAATTGTTCCGCTGGTGTTTGAAAATCCGGCTGACTATGATATACTGGAAGAGGGGATGAGCTTAAGCTTCCCGAGCTTCATGGCAGATATCAAGAACGGCAACAGAGTCAAGGCAGTGGATGCCAAGAGCGGAAAGGAATTCTACTTCCTCCACGACCTGGAGAAGAAGGGTGTGGACCTGATTGAGGCAGGAGGAATGCTCAACTACATCTTCAACACAAGGAAGTGAAATTGACAAAAGTGAACAGCATTACAGCCGCATACCTGGACACATCCTTCTACCATCCGGTGCGGGATCCGGTGTGGGGCAGCATAATGCTCTCCGACGGCTTCAAGAGCCTTGTCTCCTCTCCTGTGCTCCAGAAGATGAACCGGATCCGACAGCTGGGGCCAACCTACCTGGTATACCCGGGGGCAGTGCATACCCGGTTCATCCACAGCCTGGGTGTCTACCATATAGGCTACCGGATGATACGTCGGCTTCTCACCTTCGACAGCTGCCCCACAGTGACAGTGCAGGATGTGAATACATTCCTGGCAGCCTGCCTTCTTCATGATCTGGGACACTTCCCATACACCCACTCCCTCAAGGAGCTTCCTCTTAAGAAGCACGAGGCCCTCACCGGTGAGTACATACTGGCAGAACCTTTGGTATCACTTATAAAAGATGCTCTGGAGATAGACCCTGCC
The DNA here is from genome assembly GCA_017535435.1 of Spirochaetia bacterium. GTDB lineage: Bacteria > Spirochaetota > Spirochaetia > CADAEX01 > CADAEX01 > CADAEX01. Next base: position 1,016 of record JAFXTY010000066.1, read on the forward strand.
ATCCCTGCGGCGATAGTGGACACCACCATGGAGAGTACCGATGCAACTGTGCTTTTCTTCCGCAATATCCTTTCCGGCGTCCTTGATCCGGACAAGCTGGACTACCTGACCCGGGATGCTTTTTTCTGCGGTGTTCCCTATGGCACCCAGGACATCGAGTTTGTCCTTTCTGCAATTTATCCTCACCCGGAGCGGGGTATAAGCATACTTCCTTCCGGTATTCCGTCGGTGGAGAACATACTTTTCTCAAAGTACCTTATGTACAAGGCTGTCTACTGGCACAAGACTGTGCGGTGCGCCACCGGCATGATCAAGAAGGCTATAATCGCTTCTCTTGAGAGCGGCGCCCTTACTCCCGACGACCTCTACGGCCTTGATGATGAGTCCCTTATTCAGGAGGGACGTGGTGAAGGGGCTTCCCGCCTCTTTGACATGGTCCACGACCGTATCCTCTTCAAGATGACCCACGAGGTTGTGTTCGACGATACAAATCCAGCCCATGTGGCTCTCCTTGACCTTAAGAAGAGGGGAGAGGAGGAGGCCAAGCTGGCAGAAAGACTCTCCTGCGATTCCTCATCTGTGATCATCGATGTGCCGGAGAACATCACCTTCGAGACCACACTGCCGGTTTATGACAACGGTACTTTCCGCAGCTTCACAGGAAGGGCAGGGCTTGAGACCTTCTCTGACCCATTGAGAAAAATCCGCATCTTTGCAGATCCATCTGTTGCCGAGAAGGCACGGAGAATACAGTGGAATTAAAAGACATAGAAGATATGCAGCCCTGGCTTATGCGCATAGTCAAGGAGACTGGCCGAGGCATAAACCGCTTCAAGATGATAGAGGACGGGGACAAGGTTCTCCTGGCAATATCAGGGGGCAAGGACTCCCTGGCACTGGCCTTCACTCTGGCGGTGCGGCGACGGTGGCTTCCTATACATTACGACCTTCACGCCCTGCGGATAGACTGGAACCAGTACCCTATGCCCGAAACTGATGCAAAGAAGATGGAGGAGTTCTTCCATATGCTGGAGATTCCCTACGAGGTGGAGCATGCCGATATGTTCCCCCCATCCTTCAGGGGCGAATTCAACTGTTATCTCTGTGCCCGGAACCGGAAGAGGATGCTCTTCGACAAGGCTGCTGAGCTGGGTTATAAGAAGATAGCCACCGGCCATCATATGGACGATATCATCACCACCACACTCATAAATCTGTGCTACAGGGGGAACTTCTCCACCATGATGCCGGTGCAGCAGTTCTTCGGGGGCAAGCTTACCCTGATCCGCCCAATGTGCATGGTGTACGAATCAAAACTGCGCCTTATGGCGGAACGGCTTGACTTCCCGGTCTACAACACAGGGTGCCCTTACAAGAGCACCAACATGCGCCTTAAGATGAAGCCTATCGTGGCAGAGCTCTCCAGGGACAACCGTAGGCTCCGGGAGCATATATTCGAGGCCCCCTGGAACATAAATCCGGAGTACCTGCCCACCGATCTGGGAGAGGATGAATGAAGAGAAAACTGCTGACAGACGGCGTTGTCCTTTCTGCTCTGCACATGGTGAATGACGGCTATGTGGCCTGTCTTCCCCTGTTCCTTCCCTTCATAACACAGGACATAAACATAACACTCTCCCAGGCCGGCTTCCTTGGGGGCATACTCCATTTCTCCGGCGTAGTGCTGGCATTCCCTGCCGCAATCCTGGGCACATACCTTGGCAGCTTCCATACCCTGGGCTATGCCGCAATCTTTATCTTCATCTCGTACATTCTCATGTTCATGGCCAAGAGCTATGTATGGGTTCTTCTTGCATTCTTAGTAGGTAGCCTGGGCTTCGGAGTGTTCCACCCTGTGGCATTTGCGGCAGTGGCCAAGACCAGCCAGACCAAGCTGGGAACCCAGATGGGGAACTTCACTGCCAACGGCGACATCGGGCGTATTGCACTGTCTGCTCTCCTTACCTTTATGATCGCAAAACTAACCTGGGGGACCACCGCGCTTATTTATTCATTCCTCCCGTTGGCAGCGGGCCTCTTGATCCTTCTTCCCAAGCGGTACCGTAACGAGGTTCTGCCTGCAGATTCTCCTGAGAAAAAGGCTCATCACTCAATATTCGTAAAACCGACAAAGCGCCTTGTGGTGCTGTTCACCGCCATATTCACCGATGCCTTCTCTGTAGCATCGCTGTTTCTCTTCCTCCCTTTCCTGTTCCAGGCCAAAGGGTTCGACACCGCCATCATAGGCTCCCTCACCGGCGTCTTCTTTGTGGGCAACTATCTGGGAAAGATGGTGTGCGGCCGCATAGTGGAACTCAAGGGTGTGAAGAAAGTGTTCCTGGCGGCAGAGCTTCTTCTGGCCCTCACGGTGTTCAGCCTGGCCTTCACCGGCAACATCTACCTCCTCATCGGACTTCTTATATTCATGGGAGTCCTCTCCAAGGGAACAGTGCCTGTCCTCAGCACCTTCCTGGCCGACACAGCCAAGGAGATGAAGGTGAACATCGATGGCATCTACTCTCTCTATTCTGTGCTCTACAACGGGGCAGAGACAATATCGCCCCTTATCCTGGGCATAGCGGCGGCTGCCTGGGGCATCGAGAAGATGTTCATAATCTGCGCCGCTGTCTCTTTCCTCACCTTTGTACTGGGGTTCTTCCTGCAGGAGCCGAGGCGGTGTAAGGAATGATAACTACTTTTCTTATCGTATGTCCGCTTCTGTTCCTGGCCGGGTTTGTTGACTCCATTGCCGGGGGAGGTGGGCTTATTTCCCTTCCTGCCTATCTTCTGGCGGGGCTTCCTATACACAGTGCCATAGCTACAAACAAATTCTCATCTTCTTTCGGTACAGTGATCGCAGTTGCCCGCTTCATAAAAAGCGGCATGGTCAGCCTTCGCCTTGCCCTTCCTGCCGTGATATGCGGCATAGTCGGTTCTGCGGCAGGAGCCAAGCTCTCCATGGTTATCTCGGAGAAGGTGCTTCTGGCTATGCTTCTGGTGGTGCTGCCCGTTGCTGCCTTCTGTGTCCTTAATAAAAGACTGTTCAGGGATCATGGCAACGGTTCTGTGTCCATCACAACACATAATATTGTGGTGGCCTCAATCTGCACTTTATTGATCGGGATTTATGATGGAATGTATGGTCCCGGGACCGGGACCTTCCTGATCATAGCATTCACTGTGGGAGCCAGGCTCAGCATAGCCCAAGCCAATGCAAATGCAAAGGTTATAAACCTGTCAACAAATGTGGCGGCGCTGACTGTATTCCTGCTTCATGGGCAGGTGCTTATAACAGTCGGAATTGCCGCCGCACTTTCGAATATGCTTGGAAATTATCTTGGTGCAGGGCTTGTGCTCACCAAGGGGGTCAAGGTTGTAAGACCCATCATCATAGTTGTGCTGGCCCTGCTTCTTGCCAAGATTATAATCAGCTTTTAATCAGGCAGACTTCTTATTCTTTCCTGCAAGCCGCTTTGTAACAATAACTGCACAGGATGCATCACCAGTGATGTTGACAGCTGTTCTTCCCATATCAAAGATACGGTCAACACCTGCAACAAGTGCAATACCGTCGATAGGAAGTCCTACAGAGGTGAGAACCATTGCCAGCATGACCATACCGGCACCGGGTACTCCGGCTGTTCCGATAGATGCCAGGGTTGCAGTAAGGACTATAGTCACCATCTGAGCAAATGTCAGATCAATGCCGTAGCAGGCTGCGATGAAGATTGTGCAGACACCCTGATAGATTGCAGTACCGTCCATGTTGATTGTTGCACCCAGGGGAAGTACGAAGGAAGAAACCTCGTTGGAAGCTCCGGCATTCTGTGAGCATTTCATGTTAAGAGGCAGAGTTCCGACAGAGGATGCGCTTGAGAATGCAAAGACGATTGCAGGGAGCATCTCCTTGAAGAATTTCCTAGGTGAGCATTTGTTCACAGCCAGGGCAGCCGAGTAGACTATAAGCATGTGGAGCACATAGCAGATATATGCCACAAGAAGAATCTTGGCCAGTGAGCCGATTATCATAGTTCCGTTGATAGCGATTACAGGAGTGAGCAGACAGAAAACACCGATAGGAGAAAGGGCCAGGATCATCTCCATGACCTTCATGAAAATATCGTTCCACCGGTTGATGGTCTCAGCCGCAGCTCTCACTTTTTCGCCTATAAGGATGATGGAAAAGCCTACCAGAATAGCCATAACGATGATCTGAAGCATATTGGTGGAGGAAATAGGATTTATAAAGTTGGAAGGGAAGATGTTCACTATTACCTCAAGAGGAGCTTTTCCCTTAGGTGCTTCGTAGGAAAGGCTTGTTGTAGCCAGGACAGGGAAGATACCTTTTGCCAGGTTTGCAGCAACAAGACCGATGGTGACTGCAAGAGCTGTTGTGAAGAGATAGTATACAACAGTCATTCCGCCGATTGCTCCAACCTTCTTGATATCTTTCATTGAGACAATACCGGCCATGATGGAGAAAAGCACAATAGGACCTACAATGAATTTGACCAGATTAAGGAAGATAGTTCCGAATGGTTTGATGTACTCTGACGCAATGTCAGGCACCTTCTGCATGCACAATCCCACTATGACAGCCAGGATAAGTGCAATAAAAATCTGAGAAGCTAATGATAACTTGCATTTTTCTTTCATTTCTTTTCCCCTGTGATAAATATAATTTATAATAAAGTAAGAATTTCTAATTTGTCAAAGGAAAATTTCGGCTAATTATGAAGAAAAAAAATAGAAAAAATTTTTTGCTGTGTCATTATATGATACACCTACCGTTCTAGAGTATTGTTATGATTTAAAATTTCGGGTATGGTAGGTGTATGATTATAGAACTTATCGGTTATTTTGGATCTCTCCTTGTTGTGGTCTCCATGCTCATGACCTCGGTGGTCAGGCTCAGGATCATCAACTCTATCGGAAGTTTGATCTTCACCTGCTATGCTCTCATCATCAAGTCGTATCCGACTGCGCTGATGAACTTCTCTCTGGTGGTTATCAATGTGTACAACCTGTACCGGCTTCTTAAGGTGCAGAAGGATTATTCTGTGGTGCCTCTCTCTGCAGACGAGGCATTCTACCAGTATTTCCTGAACCGCTTTGAAAAGAATATCCGCAGGTTCTTCCCCAACTTCGACAAGAATGCCGCATATTCCAAGATGTATATGATCTGCTGCAAGACTGATGCCGCAGGAATCCTTATAGGAAACGATGGCGAGGAAGGGGAGATCAACGTGGCAGTTGATTATGCCACACCTGCATACCGGGACTGCTCTGCAGGCAAGCACCTGTACCGTTACCTTGAAGAAAGAGGACTGACCAAGCTTACTGTAGCAGACTGTTCCTTCTGGCACCACTCCTACCTGCGCCATATGGGTTTCAAGCGGGACGGCAAGACCTGGAGAAGAGGGTAACTTACAATCCCAGAACCGGATTCGGATCTATCCAGCTTTCCTGAACAGCGTCATGCACCTCATCATCAGGCAGAAGATGGCCTATTAAAAGCGGCGACTCCGGATCGTGGAGCTTTATGTTGTGTCTGACTGTGGCTGCATCATAATTGGCATAGCAGTATCTGCACAGATGGCCGCAGGTGTTGTATGAGCCGATATCATAGCCCAGGTAGCAGGCGCACTCTTTCCTGGCCGGAGCAAACCGGGGGACAATCAGATTCTTTTGCAGGGCTTTCTCATACATGGCCACAGTCATGCAGCCGCTGCAGTCTGCACCGAACCGGGCTAAATCTGTTCCCTCGGCACATGGCCGTACTGTCATTCCATATTTGCTGGCTATTTCCACAAAGGCTTTGCCCAGCCTGAGTTTTTCATCGTATGACACGCTCTGCACCTCTGGAAAGTTTTTCCTGGTCTTCTCGTACAGATCTATAAAGCTGATTACTGCAGTATGAGTATAGCCTTCCAGAGTCCTTGCCATATATTCAAAGGCCTTTATATGCCGCTCTGCAGGCCATTCTTTGCTGATGAATATAGGGTCGTAGCGCCATCCCATCCTGTCAGCACCTACAATCTTGTACAGATGTCTGAAGCTCTCCAGCACCTTAAGTTTATCGGGAACATTAGGCTCTATATCCTTTCCGTAGGGAGTGATAGTGACATACCACCATTGGCCGAAAGGCTCAAGCAGATCCATATATGGCAGCATAGGTGCCGGGTTCTTGGTGCAGAACCCGATAAGGTCCACCACATCAGGAGTAAGCCGGTAGCGGATTACACTCTTGGGATTGTAAGGATTGCGCACCAGCACAAAACCAGCTTTGAGACGGTTTGCAAACCACTGGGAGTAGAAGGCTGGGATATCGGTGCGCTGGCCAGTATTGATGATCATAGTTCAGATTGTTGACCTAAAAGTTTCTATTTTTCTAAGTTTTTCAGAGTTTTTCCGGAACTCCCCACCATATCTATAGTCTTCTGGCACATCTGGCCACCGAAGTACATATCCAGCACCTGCTTGAATATAGCCTCTCCGCTGGCAAGGTAGAATAGTGTCATTGATGATTTAAGCTTAACTGCATCGATATAGCCCATGACTTTCTCAATATCAGGGGCATTCAGGTCTATCAGTATCTGGCACGCCTGTATTAAATGGTCATGGAGCTCTTTATCTGCTAGGTATTCTTGTGCCTCTGCTATATCCTTAAGGCCATAGAAGTTGGAGTTATAACTATACCCCAAGCCTTTCAGTTGAGGAAATATATACCATATCCAGTGGCTGGTTTTGCGCCCATTCCGCAGCTCTCTGCAGGCCTGTTCAAAGTAGTTTTTCTGTGGTTCTCTGAATCGGTTTATCAAAAGTTCTTTTCCTCGGTGATGATTGATTTCTGGTGGACATAGTCCCCTTCCTTGATGTCGTTCTTCCTGAACCAGCCCAGAGGAGCCTCCATGACATACCGGACAGGTACCTTGTTTGCATAAGAGGCGTGATCATTTGCCTTCCGGTCCACAATCTCGGTGATGAGCCCGTCCGACTGCACATAAGCCACAGAAAGGGGACTGATGACATTGGTGGTGACAAAGTGCTGTACTGCGTCATACCTCATGTCGTACCATATTCCGGCATCCTCTGGTATAAAGGGACGTCTGGAGAATCCGGTGCCTATTTCCCGGAAACTTGATGCAAACTCGGCAGTGGATGTCAGGATATTGGTCCCATCTTCCCGGGCGAACTCAAGTTCCACCGAATTCAGGAACTTGTAGCACCAGTAGCTTGTATAGTAAAGCATCTGGGCATTCTCCTGTGTCTCCTGCCCGAACAGGATAAGGATTGACTGGTTCGGGTCGCTGTGTTTCTTTATGGTCTTGATCAGCCGGGTTATCTCTTTGACCAGCCTCTTTGATCCCAGATAGGCGGTCTTGACTGCCTCATTCACCATGGTCAGGGGATCATCCGATTCTATGTTCTCTATGATGTGACGCATGTTGTCCTCGTCGTTCAGCAGCTCAAGGTCGTAGACCTTGGCCATATGCTTTGTGGCTAAGACATAGTTCATATCGTGCACTGTGGAAAAGAGCATCTTTTTCTCGGCAATGTCGTTTGCATCCTTCACCAAGAACTTTCTGGCCACCAAGGAGGCGATCAGTGCCTCCCTGTATGTTGATGTGCGCAGTATATTAAGATCGTCCTCCTGGGCAATTGCGTTCTCTACTCTGTTCAATGCTTCAAGTTTTTCGCTGTTTATCATGCTCTCTCCTTATTGCAGCTGTCTTGAGATAATCTGCAGAAGCTGTCCTGTAAGGCGTTTTAAGTTATTGCAGGCTATAAGGTTTGGGTAGATGTTCTTAAGATTGTCGTAGGTGTTGTATTCATCCTCATCATCCAGGGATATGGCGATGATATTGGTTCCCCGGCTCATTATCTTCTTGGTTGCGTTGGCTGTATCCTTGTCTGCCACAGGGCCGTAGTATTCGTCATACTCATGGGCGGGCTGACCGTCCGATATGACTATGATAAGCTTGTTGTCGCAGGATGTCTTGCTGTTGATATATTTCTCGGCCCAGTAGAGGGCAAGACCATCCCTGTTGTCGCCATCTGCATCCAGCTGCATTATGTTCAGTTTCTCATTCTCCCGGGCATTGAAATCCACCAGTATGTTCACATCTATCTCCGGGTCCTTGAAATGGGCTCTGTGTTCCACTATGGCATGCTCGATTCCCTGCTTCTTAAGCACCTCGTGCAGGATGACGCAGGATACCATGGCACTGTCCCGCCTTTCTTGATACATGGAGCCGCTGCCGTCTATAAGGAGAAGCACCGACATATCTGGAATCTCTATGCCGGGCAGAATACGGAACCAGAACCGCCTCTTGATATCTCCCAGCCTGCGGGAATCTATTCCTGTGCCGAAGGGGAACTTGTTCTCCTTGACCGGCACCTGAGCCCGCAGAAGCTGCAGGAAGCGTGAATTGTATGAATTGATGTTCAGCCGGTATTGGTTGTATATGTTCTGATACGCTTTCCGCAGGTTAAGGTTTATCTTAGGGTGGTTCTCGTTTATCTTGATATTCTTGTGGAGCGGGGTGGCTCCTACGCTGGCTGATGTGTGCTGAATATGGTAGCCTTTGTATCCGGTTATGTCGTCGGCTTCCTTCTCATCCTGCCCGAAACCTTTTACTGCGATGACCAGTGTAGGGACATCGGTGTCCACATTATTCTTAGGAGTGCCGTCAATGTTTCCGAAAAGCCGTGTGATCACAACCTGAGGCTTGCCCTTGCGCTCCTGTCCTCCTATGGAGTTGTTGGTGCCATTGTGGCTTTCCTTTCCCGCAACTATTTTCGGCAGGATATCCTCCGGCAGCTGGATTTCTTCATCCTTTGGAACAAGCGGTTCTATGATCTCATATATCTTCTTGCAGTATTTGTAGCGGTCATCAGGTTCTGCCTGCATAGATCCGTCCAGGAACAGCTGCCTGGTCTTGTCCACATATTCCTTTATCTCTTCCGGCGGATCTCCGATTTTGAACATAGGGAAGAGGAGGAAACCGCACATATAGTTCAGGTACTCCATAAGCAGGCCCATCTTTTTTATCAGATCTTCCTTTTCTTCTTCCTTGGCTTTCTTGATGATGGGGGCCAGCTTCTTCTGGGCAGTACCCTCGGTCTCCTTCTTTGCCAGATACACTGCAACCCGGTTGAACATCAGATAGATCCCGATGTTGTCGTAGACGCTTGCCCCCACAGCCTCGATATAGGCATCCTCTATTATGTTTGAGATGTTGGAGATGACCTTGCGGCCGTTCTTGTTCTCCATGAAGTCGGGATCCTTGAACTCGTTTCCCGGGAAGTTTGTGTAGAGCAGGTGCAGACATTCGTGGAGGGTAAGGCCCCGGGTCACCATCTTGAGGGCAGTCCATGGATTGCTGGAGATAAGGCTGGGCCATGACAGCTTCTTCTCGGTTCCCTCAAGGCACTCCTTGTCCTTGTATATATCAAGGAAGGCTGGATCCACCACTATATTCCTGCCATCGGTGTACGCACTGTCCTCGTTTATGAAGAAGAGATTGACGTCGTCGTTCTCGGCGAAAGCCCGGGCGAAGGATTCCTCTATATCCCTGTTGTGGTCGCACTGGAATTTCTTGAGTATGTCGCTGTAATCTTCGCTTGAGTATTCTTCCATATTCCTCTATACCACCGGCACAAACACCCTGGCAATATCATCTAAAGAACTTTCCGGGGAGAGAACTGCCTGGTTGAACTTTTCCGAAGATATATCTATGAGCATAGGATCCAAGGGTTCTCCTTCCTTGAAGTTCTTATATGTCAGCTTGTTTGAGCTGATTATCTTCTCCTTGAAAAGAGGGCACAGCCTGTTGATGAATCTTGCAAAGGCAGGGGCCAGAGGATACTTCCTTCTGCTGGCAGTGAATGAGACAGCAGCATCCGGCTTCTGCAGATAAAGTGTTTTCTGCATGAGCTGAAGTACAACTTTCTCCGCTGTCTCTTCCGGCACCAGCACTCCGGCATGTCCCTTGTGCCAGTCTATCTCCGGTATTACCTCTTCCAGCTGGGCGGCAGACAATATGCTGCTTTCAAGCCTGTTCACCATGCAGTACATGATGTAATCGGCATAGAAACGGTTGGTGCCGTCCTTCTCCTTCCAGTTCTCGTCCGCATAGCAGTCGCTTGTGAATACTCCGAAGCCTGCAATGCCGTCGTTCTCGCCAGTCCCCACCTGATTGAAGATAAAGGCATCTCCTTCCTCCAGATCCTCGTGGTCATGGATGCTCCAGTTTGAACTTATTGTAGCTTTCTTGAGCATCTTCATCCCTTCCAGATGATATTCATATTTCATGCTGAACTTCGGGTTCCAGCGCAGTACATATAATTTCATGATTTCTCCTTAATGCCACTTATACAGCATCAGAATTCCACGGATGGCGCCTTCCATCACCCGGTCGCACTTGGCAATGGGGATAATGCTTTTCTCGGCGGCGGTCATATAGCTTTCGTACTTGGCCAGCCGTACCCAGTTCTCCAGGTTACGGGGCGAGATCACTATATCCAGCTCCTCGGCTTCTATCTTTTTCTTCAGCTTGTGGTATACACCCAGGATCTTCTTGACCATAGGCTTGCATTCCGGCACCCGGGCAACCAGCATCCGTGTTATGGACTCATCGCTCAGGGCAGCCACCTCTATTATGGCATTGAAACGGTTGTACAACGCCTGGTTGAGCTCCTTGGTGCCGAAGTAGCCAAGGTTCATGGTGGCGAAGAAGCGGAAGTTCTTGTGCCGTCTCACCACATCGCCGTTATCCAGCCGGACAAAGCCGTTGTCATCCAAAAGCGAGTTGAGGAATGCCAGATACTGTGGCTTTGCGAAGTTGATCTCCTCAAACACCACAGCCCCGCCGTCCCGGATTGCCTTGGTCACATAGCTCTCCTTGAATATGATTTTGTCTTCTTCGGGGATAAACTTGCCCAGCACAAACTCGTCCAGGTTCTCGGTGCAGTTTATGGTCTCCATTATCGGCAGCCCTATGGCCTGGCACACCAGCTTGCAGCTTATTGTCTTTCCGGTTCCGGCAGGACCGTGGAACAAGGTGGAGAGGGTATCGCCCTTCTGTATTGCGTTGCATAGGGCTGTAAGGCGGTTGGGCAGGACAAACTCTGAACTGAGCTTTGGTATATAGCCGAGCTGCTCTTTGGAGAACTCCGATTTGGCAAACTTGATTACATCCACTGCAGTATCGCTGGCCAGTGCCTTCTTGTTCTCTATTATTGTCTCGTAGGTGGAGGAGAATGAGCTGAAGTCCTCCTTGTCTATTGCCGGCACATCGTCATACCCCACATTGTAGTCATCAAGCTTATGCATCTGATACAGGTCTTCGTTCAGATTCACAAATGTCTCAGGATCAGGGGATCCTATGAATTTCTCCATGATATTTCGGTACTGGGATACCCGCTCCATTTCCCGGGCCGTCATTATGGCAAAGGCTGGCAACAGCTTGTACAGAGGGTGCAGGTGATTCATGTTGCCTGGGATAGAGTTGCCTTCGCTGTCGTAGGCACATATGGTCAGGTTCTCTCCCTTGAGGTGGGCCTTGTATGAGCAGACCTGGTCCTCCACCACCTTGTTCTCGTGGTAGTCATCAGGAACACCCATCTCCAGATAGAATTCATCTTTGTTGGAGCTTGTCCAGTAGTCGCCGAAAGGCTTTTCCTTCTCCGGCTCCATGGCTGCCTTGAGCATGCTTGAGAAAAGTATTATAGCCTCGCCGATAGGCTGGCAAAGGGTGGTTGTCCCCTTGTAGGACTGGTTGTCCGGGTGGACATAGTACTGGGTGGCGTCGCTCAAGTGCTTGAAGCCGAAGCCCTTGTAGATGGACTTGGAGTTTGCGCGGACCACTTTGTAAGCTATTTTGAACAGATTCATGTCATAACCTCTTAAAGAATACTTAGCGTTATATCTTTCCAGTCAATCATATCACAGCTTTTTCCCAATAAGCAAACCTTTTTGAAAATATCTATTGTTTCTTTTATATTAAAATATTTCATATAGACACGGTACGGAAGATTATCATCCAGATAACTTATCTCCACCAAATATTTCCCACCGGTATCATGCCTGGTCACCTGGATAAACCGCATCTTATCCATGATATTTCTGAAGTCTACAACAAGGAAACTCCAATATTCCGTGCTGAGATTTTTGATTGTTTCTACTACTTTATGAAATTCCTGATCAGTACAGGGCCTGTTGAAGGAATACACTTTTTCGTTAGAAAAGATTTTGTGTTCAAACATACCAAGTGTAAAAGGTCTGGACAGATAATATGGATATGGCGGGCTGATCTCGAAATAACAGGTTCCGCATGCAAGTGTCATATCTTTAAGCTGGGCTTCCGGTGGATTCTCTATAATTGCATTTACAAATCGCTCCTGTTTCATATAGGGGTTATCAACATGAATCATGTTCATCCTGAATCTATAATCATAGTGGCCATCGGTCTCTATATCATTTGTCACAGCTTTGAAAGAGTAACTGGGATAAGTATCAAAATCCTCCGTTTCCTTAAATTCTGACCAGCTTGAATCATCAGAAAGAATATTCTCAGTTTTGATGTCCAATATAATCGGAGTGAGTTTTAAGATTGTTTTCCTTCCTGGCCGGTATTTTTTCTTATGGTTTGCAAAATTACGGTCAACAGCTACAATATTGTTTCCACAGCCATCGTCGAATGTGACAAAAGCTGTGAAGTCGGGCAGAACCTTGACATGCCTCGGGATCAATTCAAAGTTGTTCTGGTGTATATCACTTTCCTTTTCATCTGGCAGAGCTAAATCTTCTGTAATTTCATAATATTTGAACAGGTTGGTCCCCAGGAGGGATTCCAGCTCTTCATCCTTTACTGTTGGTTCAACTGCCAGAAATGTATCATAAAGTGTCTTGAGCAGCTCCTGCCGGGCACCATCGATTTTTTCTGTCTTTATTATATTCTTTTTTTGGTTGTAATGGGTGAGGATAAGATACATCTGCGGTTTGGTGAACATATCCCTTCCAGAAACATTTAACCCCATCTCTATAGCGACAAGTTCTTTCTTATACCACAGTTTGATTGTATTGAACACAGGGAAATATAAATGTGACAAATACTTGGTAATATAGCTGTTATACCTGCGCAGCATTTCTGGAGCCATAAATACTGCTATGGAAGTCAAGAACTTCCCGTTATGATAAAACTCCAGTTTTACTCTGCCGTCTTTAAGTTTCTGATGTTTGATTTCAAATGGTATCATAATCTTTATTTTATCCTGTTACTGTGTCATATAATGCTATACCTGTGAAAATTGTAAGCCTCCTGTGGCAGCGCCCCTCTGAGGTATCGTGCTCCATAGCAACAAGCATAAGCAGAACGGACAGCGTTCTGAATTAAATTCAGAATGACAGTGCGATAGCAATGTCATTGACTGGGCGTTCTGCAGGATGCTTGTCTATGGGGTACACGTCGACCGAAGAGGGGTGATGCCACAGGTGGCTTGATTATGATATAATATACTTCAGGAGGACAAACTATGAAGATCAACCTTGGAAAAAAGACAATTCTCTACCCAATGCCAGTATTGATGGTGGGTACTTATGATAAAAAAGGAAATCCTGACCTGATGGCTGCCGCCTGGGGCGGAATATTCAACGACAACATGGTGTGCCTGTGTCTGGACAAGTCCCATAAGACTGTAGCAAATATAAAGGAACGCAAGGCCTTTACTGTCGCAGTTGCAGATGCTGCCCATGTGACCGAGTGTGACTATGTGGGCATTGTGTCGGCCAATGAGGAATCGGATAAGCTTAAGAAGGCAGGCCTGACTGCAGTAAAGAGCACCAAGGTTGATGCTCCTGTCATCGAGGAGCTCCCTCTGACCTTGGAGTGCCAGCTGGTAAGCTACGATGACAGCACAGATCAGGCTGTGGGAAACATAATCAACGTGATTGTGGACGACGCTATCCTGACTGAGGGCAAGGTGGACCCTGCCAAGCTCAAGGCTATCACCTACGACCCGGTGAACCACACTTATATCCAGCTGGGCGAGGTTGTGGGAAAAGCTTTCTCTGACGGCAAGAAACTTAGATAATCAGATCATCAGATGTGCCATGACTTTGGCATCGTTCTGAAGGTTCTTGATCCATGTATACTCATTAGGCATGTGGCAGGTCTCGTCTATGGTGGACCAGACTGCCACGTTCATCCCTATATTCCGCAGGAATGCCGCAACAGTGCCGCCGCCGATTCCCACCAGCTTTGCATCTTTGCCGCTCACTTCCTTGAGCACTTTTATAAGGCGCTGGATGATAGGGCTGTCCGGATTTGATTTCTTGGACACTCCGTTCACAACTGTCTCAAGCTCAATCTGCACACCGTACTCTTTCTCGACCTGGGCGCATCTTGCCTTGATTTCCCTCATGATTTCATCCATGTCGGCAGTAGGGAGGATGCGGCAGTCCAGGTAGAAGACATCATCACCGGGGATAGTGTTCACATTCGGAATATTGGCTTCCTTCTTCGTGGGGGCAAATGTGGAGTAGGGCGGGTCGAAGAGGTCATCCTGGATACTCTTGAAATGATCCTGCAGATCTGCCATCTTCAGCACCAGAGCACTGGCTGCAACAAAGGCGTTCTTGCCCAGATCGGGGCGTGAGGCGTGACACTGCACACCCTTGGTGCGGAACTTGAGCCACAGCATGTTCTTCTCGGCTATCTCTATCTCATCTCCTGTGGGGCAGCCTGAGTCTGGCACCAGGGCATAGTCCTTCGGACCGAAAAGCTCGGGATGATGCTCCAGTATGTACATAAGGCCGTAGACAGAACCTATCTCCTCGTCAGCCACAAACAGAAGCTTCACAGTGTCTTCAGGCTGTATTCCTGCGTTTTTGAGTGCCAATGCCGCCATAACCGATGACACTATGCCGTGCTGGTTGTCCTCCACACCCCGGCCGTAGAGCTTTCCATCCTTCTCCACAACTTTATAGGGGTCGGTGTTCCACAGCTTAAGGTCTCCGGGAGGAACCACATCCACATGGCTCATGATCCAGAAATTCCTCTCTTTATTCTTGCCTGGGATTGTGAGTATCAGGCTGGGGCGCACTCCCTTGTATGCCTTATCATCCGGTGCCTCGATGTACTGGAAGTCGGTGTAGCCCTGATTGCGGAGCCATTCCTCAAGGGCATGGGCCTTCTTGTATTCTCCCTCTCCTCCTGAAAGGGGAGAGATTGCCGGGATGGATGAGAGCAGTGTCTCCAGCTCCACGAAAGTTCCTTTATGTTCATCAATATATTTGCATATCTCTTTGTTCATTTTGCACCTCTGGCTATTTGAAAAAAATCTCTTTTTAGATATACTATTATAAAATTAGAGTAAATTCCATATTTGTTTGTGGGGTAATTATGAAATTTCTGAGACCTTTGCGTCATACATATATATTCTTTTTTCTTTTTTTACTTCTTGCGCTTTCAGGCTGCAACAACAAGATGGGCTATTTTCTGGTGTACTGGCCCGAGGATTTCACAGTCATGGGATGTGCAGATGTATTCCCTATAAAGTCTGAATCTCACCTTAGAAAAACACATATTCTGAATCTTGGGAATAAAAAATATGCCGAGATTGCCAGCTTCCGCGGAGGAGTTTTCCGTACAAAGCAGGAGGCCAAGACTGCCCAGAGCGAGCTGTGGGAATATAAGGATCTCTTTGCTTATGCCGAGGCCAAGACCCCGGTACGGGAGACCCCCGATGTCCAGAGTGCCCGTGTATATATTCTCCGGGAAGGGCAGGTGATCAAGATCATCGGAAAAGAAAATGAGAAAGTGCAGCTGGGGGAGCATCTTTCAGGCTACTGGTATAAGGTTATCACCGACGACGGTATAATAGGCTACTGCTTTGACAGGAACCTCACCATATACATGGATGACGGAAAAGGCAACTCCACCCGCACAGTAGATATCACTATGTTCACCGACCGCTTCTTCGGAAACTCATGGTACCCGGTGGAATACAGGACGGAGATGGAGGAGGATTATCCTAACCTGGCAGTCCTTAGGGACGGCCGCTGTCTGTGGGGTGATCCCGAGAAGAAAGAGATATACCTGCGGGATGGCAAGAGGGAACACAGGTTCAAGTTCACCGAAGTCAAGCAGCAGTCCCAGAACCGCATTCTGTTTATCGGGGCTTCTATAGATATCAGTTTCTATCCTGATGGAAGACTGTTTGTCCGCTATTCGGATGATGGTGTGGACAGGTCTGAATTCTTCATCACTCTTGATACCCCGCTGCAGGACTATATCGCAGAGCAGAACAAGCTTAAAAACCAGGAGTATACTGTCCTCCTGCGGAGCGTGGAGTATTTCGAGAGCCCGGAGAACGGAAGACTCAAGTTTAATACAGACAAGACTTTTGTGTGGACCGAGCGGTACGATGCAATGGCTGAATTCATTCCATCGGCAAATGGCGACAAAGGTATAGTGGACAACCGCAGATATGTCTCTGCAAAGCTTAAGAAAGCAAGAGGCTATGATGGTGTCATAACTATGACATTCTCCCGCACCGCAAAGGATCTGAACTTTATCTTCAAGCGGCTTACAAACGGCGATCTTCAGCTGATCTATGTCCCGGAGGATTCCTTCAAGGGACTGGTCTTGACCCGTGTTCCTGATAACACCAGAATCTTTGTGTTCCATCCGGTTAGCGAGGAAGGCCGTTAATGGCATTCGTCACATTGAACGGAGTCTCCCTGGCTTTTGGAGACAGGGATATTCTGCAGGATGTGAACCTGAATATAGGGCCTGACACCCGGGCTGCCATAGCTGGGGCAAACGGAAGCGGCAAGACCACATTCATGCGCATAATGGCTGGCCTTGTCCAACCGGATAAGGGAACCATGACTATGCAGCGTGGCACCCGGATAAGCTATCTGCCTCAGTCGGGGCTTACCCACTCCGGACTCACCCTGATGGAAGAGGCGGAGAAAGCCTATGACTACTACCAGACTCTGCTGGAGCGGAAGGAGCAGATAGGACATCTTCTGTCCCAGTGCCAGGAGACCTCTAAAGAGGCTGAGAAGCTGATAGAGGAGGACCACGATATCCAGGAACATCTGCTGAACAGCGGCTACTACGACCGGAAGGTGGTTAAAGAGAAAGTGCTGCTGGGTCTGGGGTTTACCAGAACTGATTTTGAGAAACACACCGAGGCTTTCTCCGGCGGCTGGCAGATGCGCATAGCACTGGCCAAGATACTCCTTGAGAACCCAGATATAATGTTGCTGGACGAGCCTACCAACTACCTTGACCTGGAGGCCCGTATCTGGCTTGAGGACTTCATAAACTCATACAAGGGTGGGGTGGTTGTTGTATCCCACGACCGTTCCTTCCTTGACTCTACAGTCAACGAAATTTACGAGCTTTTCAACGGCAGGATGAACCGGTACAAGGGCAACTATACCGAATACGAAAAGCGGCGGAGCAGGGAGCTGGAATCCCTTATCGACCGATACAAGCAGCAGCAGGAGGAGATAGCCAGGGTGGAGTTCTTCATCCGCCGGTTCCGCTACCAGGCCACAAAGGCAAAGCAAGTCCAGAGCCGGATCAAGTACCTGGAATCCCTGCCCCGGATAGAGATACCCGAAAGCCTAAAGAAGATGCATTTCTCCTTCCCGGCACCGCCTCATTCCGGCAACGATGTCCTTATCCTTTCCGACGTCAGCAAGGCCTATGGGGACAACCATGTGATAAACCACCTGGATTTCTTTGCCAACCGGGGCGAGAAGATAGTGTTCGTAGGAAAGAACGGGGCAGGTAAGTCCACCCTTATGCGCATCATTGCCGGGGTGGACAAGGATTACACCGGCTCTGTCCGCTATGGCACCGATGTGAAGATAGAGTATTTCTCCCAGGATTTCGAGACCACCCTGAACGACCAGAAGACAGTGCTGGAGGAGGTGGAGGACGCAGCCCCCACCGACCTTATACCCCAGGTGAGGAACCTGCTGGGCGCCTTCCTGTTCAGAGGCGATGACATCTATAAGTCAGTCTCTGTGTTAAGCGGTGGCGAAAAGAACAGGATTGCCCTTCTCAAGATGCTGCTGCACCCGGCCAACCTGCTGGTATTGGACGAGCCTACCAACCACCTGGATATAAATTCCAAGGATATACTGCTGGAGGCTCTTAAAAAATACGATGGTACTGTGCTTTTCGTCTCCCACGACAAATACTTTATAGAAAACCTGGCTGACCGGGTGCTGGAGCTGGGGGACGGCAAGGCCACCAGCTATGTGGGTGATTACGCCTACTACCTGGAGAAGAAAGCCCAGCAGGAGGAGGCCGCTCTGGGTGGGACAAATGCGACCCAGGATAAGGCTGCCACTGCGCCTAAGCCGGCCCAGCTTTCCAGGGAGGAGTCCAAGCAGCGCAAGCGGGATCTCAAGAAGCTGGAGCGGGAGCTGGAGCAGGTGATGGCCGACCTGGATGCACTGGAGCAGGAGATTTCTCGTCTTAACGAGGATATGGCGAAGCCTGAGAACTACTCCGACGGGGCAAAGATAAAGGAGCTGAAAGCTCAGCTGGATGCTGTCGAATCTACTCTGGAATCCAAGACAGCACGGTGGGAAGAATTGGAGACTGCAATATCAGAGCTTCAGGAGAATTGATATGAGAAAAGGTGATGAGAACCTGATTTGGACAGATAAAGGACGCCGTTTTGATAAAGATTACCATATCTTCAAGACATACCTTATAGACCGGGAGATGAAGGATGGCCGCAAAGGGGAGTTTGTTCTGGTGGATTCCCCCGACTGGGTCAATATCATTGCCGAGGTTAAAAACGATAAAGGCGAGGACTGCTTTATCATGGTGCGGCAGTTCCGGCATGGCACAGGAGACATCTCCCTTGAATTTCCTGCAGGCATTGTGGATCCGGGAGAGGAGCCTCTTCATGCAGCAATCCGTGAGCTTAAGGAAGAGACAGGCTACAAAGCTTCCAAGATGACACTTATCGGCACAGCGTCTCCTAACTGCGCCTTTATGAACAACACCAACTACACCTATTATGCCGAAGGGCTTGAGAAGGTGTCAGGCCAGAGCCTTGATGAAAACGAGGCAATTGATGTCTGTCTGGTGCCGGTTGAGGAGGCGGAGCAGGGCTTCGGTCATGGAGAGATGCTGAATGCTATCTGTATCCTGTCTCACTACTTTTACCTGCGGATGAAAAAAAATAATCTTAATATGGACAAGAAGAATAAATGCTGATATAGTAGAGCAACATGGTGCCCTAGCCAAGTGGTAAGGCCACGGTCTGCAAAACCGTTATACTGCGGTTCGAATCCGCAGGGCACCTTTAAAGTCCTGTCAGCTTGGCAGGACTTTTTTTTACGGCGGGTGAATTATGAGAGTTTATTGTGTTCCAGTAGGCATGCTGCAGACAAACTGCTATATCCTGGCATGCGAAGATACCAAGAAAGCTGTTATTGTGGACCCAGGCGACGAGGGGCCTAAGATTGATTCCCTGATCAAGAGGGAAGGACTTGACCCGGTGCTAGTGGTGAACACCCATGCCCACTATGACCATATCGGTGCAGACCGCTATTTCCACGACAAGGGAATTCCTATAGCGATCCACAGGCTGGATTCCAAGCTCATGATGGCTGGCGGCGGGGCAGAGATCCTGGGCTCCCGCAGTGTTCCTAACCCGGAGCCGGACCGGTATCTGGAGGAAGGGGATACCATAGAATTCGGCAACCAGAAGCTGTCTGTCATCTTTACACCTGGCCATTCCCCGGGATCTATAAGCCTTTACAGCAAAAATGACAATGTCCTCTTCTGCGGCGATGCACTTTTCTGCCGGAGCATCGGGCGCACCGACCTGCCTGGTGGCGATTACGATACACTTATGCACAGCCTGCGGGAGAAGCTTTCCAAGCTGCCTGGTGAGACTCAGGTGTTCCCAGGGCATGGTCCCGATACCGATATCGAGGGAGAGAACAAGTTCAATCCCTGGCTTATGAGATAGGAGGTGGAGATGTCTTTTTCTTTGATCTGGAAATTAGGAATGGTGGCACTGGTTGTCGGCACCATCTTCTTCCTTTCATATATTTACCCTAATATCAAGATGCCTAAATGGAGACGCAAGATTATTTCTGCCAAATATCTCCGGGACAGGCAGCACTTTGATCTGGCCGACCAGGTGCTTGAGGGGGCTATGAAGGAGTTCCCCGATGCCATCCCTGTGTATCATGTCTATTATCAGTACTATTCCACGCCGGAAGATATGAAGAGGATTTACGATGTCTTTGCCAGAGGGTATGAGAAGACTCATGATGCAGGGCTTGGGGTGATGATGGCCAAGATGCTGGTGGAAGAGGGGGATGTGGACAAGGCTGCTGATCTTTTGGAAAGCGCCGGCGCCCAGGAGTTCATGCTTACCCGCAACCTGCCTATCAAGGCCCAGCTTTATTACCGCCAGGGCAAACTGGAACAGGCCGAGAAGGAGTATCTCGATTTCTATAAAAAGCTCTATCCCGATGCACAGAATGAGAAGGAGATTTTCTCCGATTTCCAGCCCGATGAGCTTATTTTCCTGGCCCTTATCCGGTGGGAGCTTAAGAAGGACTGGCGTAGTATAGTCTCCTGCCTTCCCGTCAAATCAATTATGGAAGACGACGACTGGCTGTCGCTGTATCAGAAACTCAAGGAGGATCAGCCCAAGCTTGCTGTGAAGACAGGAGTATATGGTCCTGCTGAAAACCTTCTGGAGTTCAGGAAAAGCGAGATAGAGAAAAAGATTTCATTCCTCCACGAGGTGATGAAGACTTTTATGTGATCAGGCCAGCTGGTCACGTTTTGAGATTATCTTGGAGATAAGGCCGTATTCCAGGGCCTCTTCTGCACTCATCCAATAGTCACGGTCGGTGTCTTTCTCCACCTGCTGGAGGCTCTTGCCTGTCTCCTGGGCAATAAGTGCGTTTATCTTCTGCCGTGTTTTCTCGATCTCTCTTGCGTGAATCTCGATTTCTGTGGCAACACCCCGTACTCCGCTCAACGGCTGATGGATAAGATAGTGGGAATTGGGGAAACCGAAGCGGTTCTCCTTATCGCCTGCCAGCATGATAAGGGCACCTGCACTGGCTGCAAGACCCATGGCAATCATTGTCACCTTAGGTTTCACAAACCGGATCATGTCGAAGATAGCATAAGCTGAGTCCACATCGCCGCCGGGGGAATCGATGAACACCTTGATGGGATCATCATTCTCGGCCTCAAGCATAAGAAGCTGGTTCACCACCTTCTCTGCCATCTTTTTATCTATTTCTCCAGAGATCAGAATAGATCTGGTCTTGAGCAGTGTCTCGTTGTTTTCCTGTTTTTCGGTTTCTTTTGCTTTTTCTTCACTCATAATATAAATATACCAATTTTTTTTGAAATATGCTATACTGTAATTTGGGAGGATAAAATGAGTATCACCATCTTTTCACAGGGAGCTGCCGGCGAAGTTACCGGTTCCCGTCATTTCCTTTTTACCGATAAGGCTAGAATCCTTGTAGACTGCGGAGCTTTCCAGGGCAAGCGGGAAGAAGCCGACAGGAAGAACCGCCAGTGGGATTTCGATGCCGCATCGCTGGATGCTGTGGTGCTGACCCATGCCCATTATGACCACTGCGGGCTTATTCCTCTGCTGCCCAAGCACAGATATCAGGGCAATATCTACAGTACTGCCGCTACCCGGGATGTGGCAAACCTTATAATGATGGATTCCTGCAAGATCCAGGCTGCCGATGCGATCCACCTGGCAAAGCGGGCTGCAAAGCTGGGCAAGACTTTCGACTGGGAGCCTCTGTACAAGGATTCCGATGTTGTTGAGGCTATAAGCCAGTTTGTGACCCTCTCTTATGACAGGCCCCAGATTATTGCCGACGGTGTCACAGTGAAGTTCTTTGACGCAGGCCATATCCTTGGTTCGTCCTTGGCTCATTTCACCATAAAGGATGGGGACAAGACAGTGCGGGTCCTCTATACCGGAGACCTGGGACGGAACGACGAGCCTATCCTCAAGGATCCGGAACCTGCTGACCCGGCTGAGTACATTGTGCTGGAGAGCACCTATGGCGACCGGCTCCACGAGGGCAAGAAAGATGTTATGCCCCAGCTGGCCAAAATAGTGAACGATGCTGTGGCCCGCCGCGGAAAGATTATTATCCCTGCCTTTGCTGTGGGCAGGACCCAGGAGCTGGTGTTCTATCTGCACCTGCTGCATGACCAGGGTATCATCCCATCGGTTCCAATCTTTGTGGACAGCCCAATGGCAGTGAATGCGACTTCCATCTACAAGCTGCATCAGGAGTGCTATGACGAAGAGACCCACGAGGCTTTCACAAAGCACCACGACAACCCCTTCGGTTTCAATGATGTACGGTATGTGGACAGCGTAGAAGAATCTAAGAAGCTTAACGAAATGGATGGACCTGTCATAATCATCTCTGCATCGGGAATGTGCGAGTCGGGCCGTATTCTGCACCATCTTATGAATAATGTGGAAAACGAGAACAATACCATCCTTCTGGTAGGCTATATGGCTGAATACACCCTTGGCCGCAGAATAAAGAACCGGGAGAAACAGATCAAGATCTTCGGCGATATGTACGACCTCAAGGCCCGTGTGGAAGAAATCAACGGATTGAGCGGTCATGCAGACTATCAGGAGATGCTGGCATATCTCAAGAGCATGGATACATCTGCCCTTAAGAAGATTTTCCTGGTGCACGGCGACCCTGATGCACAGACAGCATTCAAGAAGTTCCTTATGGACAACGGCTTCCCCAATGTGGTGATTGTCGAGAAAAATAAGAAGTATACTTTGGACTGAAAAAAGCCTGTGAAGAAAAAGGTTTTCTGCCGTCAGAAATTCAACTCCATGATGACAACCGCCTCCATTATGCTGGCGCTCCTTGTCCTGTCGGAGATGATTGATATCCTTATTGCAGGACACCTTTTCAGTGGCCGCTCCATAAGCAGTATTCATCTTATCTCTCCGCTCATACTGGTCTCTACATTCGTCTCCATGATGGTGGTGGCCGGAACAGCCCATCATTA
>JAFXTY010000067.1 GCA_017535435.1 Spirochaetia bacterium
CTTTCTCTGGAGCGGATTATCCACACCAAAAACAAGCTCCACCAGAGCATACTCCTCACCGGTCCTTATGAGGGACGCATCCGCCTTGGCACCGAGAGCCAGATTCACTGACCCAATGACCACGGATTTTCCTGCGCCCGTCTCACCGGTGAGAATATTGAGCCCTTTTGAAAACTCAATCTCCTGCTCCTTGATAAGAGCAAGATTCTTAACATGTAAACTGTATAGCATTTTATCCTCTGTCTATCATAGCCTTGAAGTTCTTCAGCACCGTAGTGGCTTCTTCTATTGTCTTAATAGCCACGAAGATGGTATCATCTCCGGCGATGCAGCCCACAACCTCAGGCATCTCGAGTGCATCAACAGCTGTAGCAAGCGCCATAGCCATTCCTGACACTGTTCTGATAACGAGAAGATTTCCTGCCACATCAGCACTTACAAAGCCGGCTCTGAGCACATGGACATACTTGTCGTGCATAGCTTCCGGATCTGCAGTGGTATAGACATATTTCTGCTTACCTTCAGGTGTAACCTGTTTGGTGAGCTTCATCTGTCTGATATCTCTGGAAACAGTTGCCTGTGTTACATCGTAACCTGCATTTTTGAGCAGTGTGGCCAGCTGATCCTGAGTCTCCACTTCGTTTGCATTGATAATTTCAATTATCTTGTCGTGTCTGTTTTTCTTCAAGGTACTACTCTCCTTTCTATTACCTCTCGAATTTTTTACTTATTACATCCAAAAAGCTGACCTTACCAAGCCTTAGTATTTTAGTCGTCTTCTTGGACATTTTAATTTCTATCTTGTCTCCTGTATTCATCAGGAGTGTTCCACTACCATCAAAGCTTGCAATAGCCTTCTGATTGCCTCCGTCCCTGGCCTTCATAAGCTCCACCGTTATCAGGGTACCCGGTGAAAAGACAAGGCTCCTGGTATTTAGTGTATGGGGACAGATAGGGGTTACCAGTATCATATTGGCTGAAGGCTCGATGATCGGGCCGCCCGCCGACATGTTGTAGCCCGTTGAGCCCGTGGGTGTTGCCACCACAAGGCCGTCAGCATGATAGCTGCAAAGGAACTGGTTATTGATATATATATTATATCCGATTGTGGATATATCCTGGTATCTTGTTACAATGATGTCATTAAGGGAATAATCTTTTTTGCCCTCAAGACTTCCCCTGAGCATCATGCGGTCCTCGATCTCATACTCTCCGGCAAGGATCTTATCCAGTGCGCTGTCAACACCGCTGGCCTCAACCTCAGCAAGATACCCCATAGTGCCAAGATTAACCCCCACCATCGGAATATCGAGATACGCAATACTCCTGGCTGCCTGAAGCATGGTGCCGGCACCGCCAAGAACTATGCAAAGATCAGTATCCTCAGGGATAACACTAAGGTGCCTTCTGGTAACCAGAAGAGGATCCTCCTCGGTCTTCTCTCTGGCGATGATGCAGGTCTTCCCCCTCTGCTCCAGATAGTCTTTGATATGACCTGTTAGCTGTAGA
>JAFXTY010000005.1 GCA_017535435.1 Spirochaetia bacterium
CTAATATCCCCTCTATCTGTAAATCCGGGTTGGTGTTCTGCCGGATAACATCAAGGGTTCCCTGCAACTGGTCAAGGGCCTTTAAAGAAAAGAAGTCTGCCTGTACCGGGATGATGCAGGTATCGGAGGCAGTCAAGGCACTGACAGACAGTATCCCTAAACTTGGCGGACAGTCTAAAATGCAAAAGTCATACAGGCCCTGTATCTCCTGCAGGGCCTCTTTCAGTCTGTATTCTGCTTTTCTGCCTTTAATGATTAGGTCTGCTTTGCCTAGATCCTCGGAGGCCGTGACTATATCCCCTCCGGGTGTGGTCTGTATTACTGCCTTAATACTGCGGTTCCCCTGCAGTACATCAAAGATACTCGGCCCGGCTCCTGCTCCTGTGGATACTGTAAGGCTTTCCTGCCCGTCTAGGTCTACCATTAGGACCCTGTACCCTCTGGCTTTCAGCCCGGAGGCAATAGCCTGGACTGTGGTTGTCTTGGCTACTCCTCCTTTTTGGTTGATAACAGATATTGTTTTCATCCTTTGGCCTCTTTGCTTTCTTCGGCCTCCTGCTCTGCCTTTATGGAAATAAGGAAGTCTAAAAGCATCATTTTCTCATTAACGGATAGTTTCTTCACTTCCCTCTGCATTTCCTTTTCCATTTCAGATAACTTGCAAGTCATAATTTCCCTCCTGTGTGGTGTGTTTGATGTGTGTATAGTGTGTTTACTGTTTATATTGTTTAGGGTCTGTATGCTTTAAAAAACGCTCTCTGCAATCAATCTTGAACACTGGTTGTTCTGCCTCTCCAGGTTGTGGGCATATATCATTGTTGTACTAATATCTGCGTGTCTCGCAAATTGTTGTGCCTCCTGGATGTTTCCCCCGTTTGCTATCAATGCAAGGGTTACTGCAGTATGTCTCATACTGTGGGCAGTCAGTCTTTCACTGTCATACCCGGCCTGTATCATCGACTGTTTAGCAACTTCGCTAATGCTCCTGGTGGTCATCGGTTTGCCTGTACTGTTATTGCTCAAGGAAGTGAACAGGGGATCCGTGGGGTTTGTCTTTCCTCTCTCCCTCAAATATTCCCTAATTGCTCTCTCTGTCTGTTCCGGGATGATTACATAGTCCGTCTTTTCATCGTGTCCCTTGCCCTGTAAAAAAAGAACAGTGTTATTCCCTGCGGTCCGCAGGTCCTCAACTTTGGCCCTTGATACCTCAATATCTCGGAGGCCTCCCGTTATCATAAGGGCAACTATTGCATAATTCCTCTTACCCTGCAGTGTGCTTCTGTCTATCCCTTGCAGGACTGCTTTTACCTGCTCACTGGTTAGATAGTCTTTCTTGTGTTCCCGGTCTATCCTGGCTCCCTTTATCTTTCCGGCAACATTGGGATACAGTCCGGCACTCTCCGTCCATTCAAAAAACCTGCGTACTGTGAAGATATAGGCCTGCACTGTCGTGGGCTTGTGGGTCCGCATCAGTTCTTCTCTATAGGTCTTTACATCCTCGAAAGTAGGACGGCCTATTCCGTTATCCTGCATCCACTTGAAAAACTGCCTTATTGCTCTGGTGTAGGTCTGCACTGTCTTGGGCTTCGCATCCAGGTAAGCAATAAATTGGC
>JAFXTY010000068.1 GCA_017535435.1 Spirochaetia bacterium
AAATCATAATAGCAGACTTGCCGGTCCTGGTGCTGGCAGTACTGTCTCCATAGTAATTCCTGAAGCCATTCTTAACCAGAAGCTGATATGCCTCATCAAAATCATCCACATTCATGCGGATAGCCATCAGGTCATGTCCGGTTGGCAATGTATCGGGCTGGGAGATATCAAGATTAAAACCGTTTGCATCCTTAAGGCGGATACCCTTTACATCAAGCTCCCCTATTCCTTCCTGCTGATGCCGCTTCTCAAATCCCAGCTGCTCAAACAGCTTGACAAGAGCCTCTGCATCTTTTGTTATTATCTGAGGATTAAATGTTGTGATTTTCATGGTTGTCCTTACAGCAGCTTCTTTATTCCGGCCAGGAAGATGAACCTGTTCACACCACGGGTGATGAGGGCAAAGCCTACCATGAATGTGATTGTAAATGCGCTGATTGCAGGATCCACAAATGAACAGATTGCAAACAGAACTGTGAGGATACCGAATATCAGCAGCATATGCCAGCCGGGATAACCTGCCCTTTTAAAATCAAAGGCATGAACCACTGCCAACATTCCAGCCACCAGAATCCATGCAGCAAACACAAAGGGGATGGCAGCTGCCACAAACACCTGATTTGCAAGGAAAATAATTCCTATGATAATGTCGGCTATAGCTGCGAGAAGGACATAACCGCTTCCAGGAACAGCGTTGAAACCCCTCAAGTAGAAAAAGAGAGACAGGATTCCTGAAAGAAGGGTGAAAAAACCAAGGATCCATGCCAGCGACAGCAGAGTTGCCTCGGCGCTGGAAAGACACATGATACCGGCTATGATAAACAGCAGCCCGGACAGGGCAATGCATACTTTTGAACTTGTGCTCATATAATTCTCCTTGGTTTTATTCTTCAGAATAATAGATTAAATGTCAACTGTTTTTGTTTTCCTTGATGTAGTTGTCCAGCTCCTTCTTCCAATCGCTGCCGATAGATTCTTCCCTCAGACAGCATTTGCAGGCAGCTCCCACAGCATCGTAGAGAATATTGATGCCTTTCTTAGATTTTTTGTAGCTTGCAGTATGAGAGGCACTTATTCCGATTGAGCTTGCCTCGCTGTAGGAATCGATGTCAGCCCCGATATATATGAACTCCCAGTCGGAATGTCCAGTGATCATTTCCTTGATCTGCTCCTTCTTGAATTTCCGGGATGCATTTTCATAACCGTCGGTGGTTATCACGAATATAACCTTGCCCTTCGCCTTCTTCTCCATAAGTTTGATACTCTTGCCCACAGCATCCAGAAGCGCAGTGCATCCTCTGGTATAGTAGGTCTCATTGTCCAGTTCCTCAACCTCTCCGATCTTCTTTCTCTCGTAGAGTTTCTCATAATGGTCATCAAAGAGAACAGTGGTCACCAGATAATTATTCTTCCGGTTCTTCTTAAGATAGCTGTTGAAGCCTCCGATTGTATCAGATTCCGAGCCTGACATGCTCCCGCTTCTGTCCAGGATGAACACAACATCCATAGGTTTTTCTGCAGTTTTTTTCATATTCTTACCTTCCTTTATGAGCAGATTTTAGTAAAAAATTGATCAAAATTGGTCACTTTCAAAGCGACAAATGATATAATGTTCACATGGCAGAAAAAGAAGAAAAATTAAAAGAAAAATTAAAGAATTACATCGACAAATACTTAAAAGAAGAAAACCTGGTATGCAACGAACTTACCATAAGGGAATCCCAGGTTTGCGAAAATATTGCTTATGTGCACCGGCCCCGGGCCTGCTCAGCAAAATCAAAGCCACTTGATGATTTTATAGATGGCAACAAGGATCTGAACGATTTTCAGACTGTGCTGTTCAGGATGATTGAAGAGCGGAACCTTAACGACAGTGAGGTTTATAACAAGGTCCACATAGACCGAAGGCTGTTCTCAAAGATCAGGAGCGACAGGAACTATCATCCCAGCAAGGAGACTGTTATTCTGCTGGGGCTCTCCCTTGCGCTGAACGTAAAAGAACTGGAAGAGCTTCTGGACAGTGCCGCCTACTCCCTTCCAAAGAATAATTATTATGACCTTATAATCAGATTCTGCTTTGTAAACAGAATCTATGATATAATATCTGTGAACGAGCTGCTGGAGGAATACAACTGCAGACTCTTCAATTTCTAAACCAGAGGTCTTATGTCGATTCTTTTATACATAATTGCAATCATACTGGGAATTGTGGGAATAGTGGGAAGCGTTGTCCCTGGCCTGCCGGGACCGCCCATAAGCTGGATCGGGCTGGTGGTGGCATTCTTCAGGTACAGAGTTGCAGGCGATGACAGCGGCTTCACCCTCACCTTCCTTCTTGTATGGCTGGCTATCACAATTATCGTTACAGTCATAGATTACGTTATCCCTGCAAAATTCACCCAAATGTCCGGTGGCTCAAAGGCAGGAAGTTGGGGAGCAATGCTAGGCCTTTTAGCCGGTATTCTCTTTACAGCCGTAGGAATGATTGCAGGCTGTTTCCTGGGGGCACTTTTAGGAGAGCTTCTGTTCGGGAAGAAGGAGTTAGGATCATCCTGCAGATCGGCCCTGGGTGCATTCGCCGGAGTCATGGCTGGAACAGGAATAAAGCTTATTGCTTCAATAACAATGTTTATCTATATCATAAGATTATAATTATGTGCTATAATAAATCAAAAAGGAGATAAAAATGGCTGACAAGAAACTTAGGAAATCAAAAGACAAGAAGCTTTGTGGAGTATGTGGCGGTATTGCAGAATACTTCGACATGGATCCTACAGTAGTAAGAGTTATTTGGCTCGTACTGGTCCTCTGCGCAGGAACAGGACTCCTTGCCTACATCATCGCAGCACTGCTGATGCCGAAAGCTGAATAATATTACTTTTTAAAATAATTTATGAACAATACTAAAACTCTTATCCTGGCATTGCTGGTTGCAATATTTTTGTTTACCGGCTGTGCCCCTAAAGGCGATGTTGAGCGTATAGGGATAATCTCGGCCATGGACAACGAGATCAACGTGCTTCTCAAGGAAGCTGATATTGAGAAAGTGGATCTGATCGGTGGCATGGAATATCATGTGGGGAAGCTGAGAGGTAAAAACGTGATAATCACAAGGGCCGGCATCGGCAAAGTGCGGGCATCTTCGGGTGTCACAGCAATGCTGATCAAATATAACATCTCAAAAGTGCTGTTTACCGGCATAGCAGGCGGAGTCGCCGATGAGCCCCAGGTTCTTGATGAGATTGTGGCCACAAGATTAGTTGAGCACGATTACGGCATAATCAGCAACGATGGTTTCCTGTGGGTATCGGGAGACCCCGGAATAAGCAGAGAGGCAGGCGAATACTATTACTGTGACGAGGAACTTGTAGAGCTTGCGTATAAGGCTGCTGTGGAGACAGTAGGCAAAGAGCATGTCTTCAAGGGGACAATCGCAACAGGTGACCAGTTCATTGCATCAGAAGAATATGTCAGGAGACTTAAGGAAGAATATAATGCCTATGCCTGCGAGATGGAGGGCGCTTCTGTAGGTGCCATATGCATCAAGTACGGCAAGCCTTTCGTGGTTATCCGTGCTTTATCTGACAAAGCGGACGGCAAAGCACATTCCAGCTACAAGAATTTCGGAGATATTGCGGGGGCAAACTCCAGCCATATTGTTCTTAAGATGCTTGATTATATCGAATAATACGGGTGGAAGATTATATGCAGATATTTGTGAATGGAAAGGAAGTGCAGTTCACTCCCCATGGTGAGACCTACCTAAGCGACGTGCTGGTGGGCTTCAGAGCCTGGCTTGAGCAGAACGGCTTCTACCTTGAGTCAGTGGCTGTGGACCAGGTATTCTACCATGCCGGCAACATAACAGAGCTGACCGAGAAAAAGATTGAGGATGTGCAGAAGGTTGAGGTTACTGCCCTCTCCAAGCTCGAGATTGAGTTCATCCAGTACTCGGTGATAAAGAACTACTTCAGCGCCCTTGTATCTGCTATTGAGAAAAAAGACTCCGATGCCTTGGCAAACCTTGCATCCCAGTATGATGAGATACAGAAGACTCTCTCCCTTAATGTGAAGTTTGCCCAGGGGGATGAGAATAAACTTGAATTAATGCTCAAGAACCCAACTGACGGGGATAATCCCGATGCCATAAAGAATGCGGCTCTCTCCATAGTGAAGCTGTGCGAGAACGGCCTGGAGGAGCTTAAGAATGGAAAAAATTGATGACATCCTTAAAAACGAAGGTGATGTGAATGTATCTCCCCTGCGGAAAGCATGGCAGAATGAGCATATAGGCCCAGAGACTGCCGAGATTCTTACAGAGGATGAGAAGTACTTCCTGAAGCAGTCCCTCTCCACCCCATGTATGAACGCCCTTAAGAGCGCAAAAGGAGCCTGGATAGAGGACATCCAGGGCCGGAGATACATCGACTTCCACGGCAACAATGTGCATCAGGTGGGGTTCGGGAACCCGGATGTAATTGAAGCTGTGAAGAAGCAGCTGGAGACCCTCCCCTTCTGCCCCCGCCGTTATACAAACCGCATTGTTGTGGAATTTGCGAAGAAATTGGCATCCCTCACACCCGGCAACCTGAACAAGATGCTTTTTGCACCTGGGGGAGCAGAGGCAAACTCCATGGCAATAAAACTGGCCCGCATTGTCACAGGCCGGTACAAGACTATCTCCATGTGGGACTCTTTCCACGGTGCAACCCTGGACACCATCTCTTTGAGCGGCGAGGCTGTTTTCCGAAAGGGAATAGGTCCTCTGATGTGCGGCGATGTGCATGTGCCGCCACCAGATATCCACAGACGGTTCATGGACATCGGAAAACCAGAAGAATGGGAGATTCTGTGGGCAAAATACATTGAATATATAATGGAGAAAGAAGGAGATATAGCAGCTGTCATCTCCGAGCCGATGCGTAGCACCCCATATATTCCATCTAAGGAATACTGGCAGATTATCCGGAAGGCCTGCGACAGGCACGGTGCCCTCCTGATATTTGATGAGGTTCCCCATGCACTGGGACGGACCGGCAAATGGTTCACCTGCCAGAACTTCGATGTGACACCTGATATCCTGGTGATCGGCAAGGGACTGGGTGGCGGCGTGTTCCCTATCGCTGCCATGATTGCAGACGAGAAGCTGGATGTGGCCGGCAACATTGCGCTGGGTCATTTTACCCACGAGAAGTCCACCCTGGGTACAGCAGCTGGTCTTGCCACCATCAATTATATAGAGAAGAACAACCTGATAGAGCACTCCCGCACCCTTGGAGCATATACTCTTGAGCAGGCACAAAAGATGATGGAACGGCATCCTCTGATAGGATCTGTCCGGGGCATAGGCCTTTTCATCGGCATAGAGCTTGTGAAAGACAGGACTACAAGAGAACCTGCGGCAGAAGAGGCTGAGAAGGTTATGTACAAATGCCTGTCAGGTGGTGTAAGCTTTAAGTTGACCATGGGTAACATCATAACACTGACCCCTGCCCTGGTAATCACCAAGGAAGAGATGGATTTCGCCCTTGGTGTGATTGAAAAATCTATTGAAGAGGTTGAGAACGGAAAATGAGAAAGATAATAACATTAAGCTTTGCTATATTTTTATGCTTAACTGCATCACTTTTTGCAGCTGATATGCCTACTGAGATGAACACTGCCATTGCCACAGGTGATATTGCCAAAGTAAAGGCTCTGCTTGATGGAGGCTTTGATCCGAACACAGCCCTGCCTAACGGCCAATCCCCTGCAATGGCTGCAGCTAATGCTGGAAATGCCGAAATAGTTTCGCTGCTAATCAAAGCCGGGGCAGATGTCTCTCTTGTTGCAGACAACCAGCTGGGTGGCAATGCCCTCACCGGTGCAGTATGGAGTACCCAGGACACCCATGATCCGGCCAACACCATAAAGATAATCCAGATATTATTGGATGCCGGCATTGATATCAACTCCGGTGAAACCCGGGATGAATCAAGTGATTATAAGGCTGGAGGCAAAACCTGGGAAACATATATCAATCCTGTCTGGTATGTTATAGGCGGCAACAACTGCAGTGCCGATGTACTTGAGTTTATGCTTGACAAAGGATGCGACCCTTCCCGTGGGTTTGCCATAAGCGAATCAGATGAAAGGCATGATTTTGATCTGGATGATACAATCAGTGCCGTGAAGAAATCAAAGACAAATAAGAACGACAAAAAAGAGTACAACAAAATAGTCAAGATACTTAAAGACTCAGAAAAGAAAAAGGAACCGAAACCAGAACCAAAACCTGCAGTTGCAGCTCCAGCTCCAGTTGAAACCCCAGCACCTGCCACAGCTGCGCCTGCCCAGACCACAGCTGCCCCAGCACCAGCCCCTGCGCCAGTCTCTGCTGCACCTGCACCGGCTGCCAAACCAGAACCAAAACCAGCCCCAAAACCTGTGGCAAAGCCTGTTGTAAAGAAACCTACTCCTGCTCCGAAATCTGCAAAGACAGAAGCTGTGCCAGAAAAAACTACTGCAATACTGACTAAAGAAGAAGCCACTGAAATGCTGCGCAAATCAGTTACAGATGGGAACAAGGTGAACTTCTACCACTCACTGGTCATGGGAGCGGATATCAATGCTGTTGATCCAGAGAACAAGACACCCCTGGTGCAGGCAGTTATGTCAAATAATCATGAGATGGCAGAAGTCCTCATCTATAAGGGTGCCAATGTAAATGTCAGGACAAATGGAGGTAACACTCCTCTCTCCATGGCCAGAGACCTTGGTGCAAAAGATATAGAGCAGATGCTGCTCAAGGCTGGCGCTAAAGAGTAAGTAAGCATGAGCATCTACACCCATTCATACTCTGTAATCCTGGACGATATGGACTTAAACGGATATCGCCTTAAGCCCATATCTGCCATCAAGTATATGCAGGATGCCTTTGCCAGGTTCAGCGCCACCAAGCACATGGCGGCCTATGACCTGTTTCCGAAGAATCTCTACTGGGTAATATCAGAACTGAACATGGAGTTCACCGCAGTCCTTCCCTTCTGGTCCCAGGAGATCAAGGTTGAAATCTGGATATCAGAGCTCACAGCCCTTAAGATTTATACAGACTTCCGCCTTTACTGCGGCACTACTCTGTTTGCCCAAGGTAACGGCTGCTGGTTCATACTGGACCAGAATACACATCGGCCGGTAAAGACCGATATTGTGGCAGAGAAGTTTGATATTTGCAATGAAAAGGCAATGGGAGAACACAAGAAGTTCACAATAGAAAAGCCTGTAGAGAAAATCAGCAGCTTACAGCACACCATAAACCTGTCTGATATTGACTTCAACAGTCATGTGAATAACAAGAGCTACATAACAGTGGCAGAGGCAACAATGGCTGATGACTTCAAGAAAGATAATCTTCTTAAAAACATTAAAATAAGCTTCAAGAGGGAGACTTTCCTGGGTGATACAATAGCCTGCGCAACCAGCAGCTCAGCTGTGGAAAACACTTACATACACCACCTTGCTAAAGATGATGCGGCAGTATGTGATATACAGACTACATGGGAAAAACGGGGAAAAGAGGAATCAATTTTAGATTGGAGCATACGGGACTCGAACCCGTGACCTTGTGGCTGCCAGCCAAACGCGCTACCAGTTGCGCCAATGCCCCTTTTTTTAATTATAATCGGCAATCAGCTCTGTCGTCAAGATTGCTTATCTTTGCTCCTTTTCTGGGCCACATGCACCGACACAATGACAGAGATAAGGGGACCGATGGCGCAGATTACAAACAGAAAGATTCCGAACCAGATTGCCAGTTTCATCAGAGTCCCTTGGTCTTCTCATAGGCAGCGATGACTGCCTCGGATGCTGTACCCCGGAAGCCGCCCCGCTCAAGGGCAAGAACGCCCTCTATGGTGGTGCCGCCAGGGCTGCATACTGCGTCTTTGAGCTCACCAGGGTGCTTGCCACTCTCCATCACCATCTTGGCGGCACCAAGCAGTGTCTGGGCTGCCAGAAGCTGAGCCTGGGCCCGTGGTAAACCGCAGTCCACCCCGCCGTCGGCCAGTGCCTCGATGAACATGAATGCATAGGCAGGACCGCAGCCAGACACTGCACTGCCGGCATCGATGAGCTTCTCGTCAATGGCAGAGAGTTTCCCGGCTTGGTTCATAGCCTTGAGGAAGGCATCTACATCGGCCTTTATGGTCTTATGACTGCAATAGAGTATCATGCCCTCCCCTACAGAGGCTGGAATATTAGGCATTATACGGATGATCGGGAAATCTCCTGCCATCTTTACAATGCGCTCCATGGAGATGCCGGCAGCCATAGAGACAAGTACAAAGTGATCCTTGCGTCCTGCAAGGGTCTTCTTTATCTCAGCCAGCATATCGGCCATCACCTGAGGCTTCACCCCTAGGAAAATACAGCTGCACTTGGAGGCTATCTCCTTGATATCCTTAGCTGCAGCACCAGTCTCTTTGGCCAGCGCATCCCTCTTTGCAGCATCCTTATCTGTAATCCATATATTTTTTGGTGAAACAGCCTTTGCAGCAGCCCTGATAAGGGCTCCACCCATGTTTCCGCATCCGATGAATCCGTACTTTTCCATATTCACTCCTATTTTCTCACCTGGCCGTTGCCAGTGATTATATATTTGTAGCTTGTAAGCTCCTCCAGTCCCATGGGGCCCCTTGCATGAAGGCGCTGGGTCGATATTCCCATCTCGCAGCCAAGGCCGAACTTGCCGCCGTCGGTGAACCGTGTTGAGGCATTCACATATACTGCAGCACTGTCCACATGGGCTGTGAAGTAATCTGCACTCTCTTTACTCTCGGTGACAATAGCTTCGCTGTGATGGGTTGAATGCTGTGCTATGTGCTCTGCAGCCTCCTGCACATTCTCCACCACTTTTACTGCAAGAATATAATCCAGGAACTCAGTGTCAAAGTCCTTGTCCGCTGCCGGTGTCCCAGGGATGATGGCCAGTGCCTCCTTGGAGAGTCTAAGCTCCACAGGCTGCTTGCCGGCAGCAATGCGGTCATCCACCAGCATCTTCTTAAGCTTCGGGAGAAATTCCTTTGCAATGGAGCGGGCCACCAGACAGGTCTCCTCTGCATTGCACACTGATGGGCGCTGGGTCTTGGCATTCTCTATTATCTTGAGAGCCTTAGCCTGGTCAGCTGCAGAGTCCACATAGACAGTGCATATTCCTGTACCTGTCTCAATGCATGGTACTGTGGCATTCTCCACGCAGCTTCTTATAAGCCCTGCACCGCCCCTTGGTATAAGCAGGTCCACAAATCCATTGGCCTTCATAAGCTCAGTGGCTCCGGCTCTGGTAGTATCATCCAGGATTTGGATTATGTCGCTTCTGAATCCAGC